>NZ_JBGVBR010000126.1:0-4612 GCF_045225735.1 Succinimonas sp.
ACCTGAATAACTTCCGGGAGGTATTCTCACGGGCGGTGGCCGGGATTTGCCTTAAGGCCGGCAGAAAGGGCTCCCCTCTTCCGGAAAATACTCCCGAGACCGCGGTTCCGGCCGTCTCCGCTCCTGAAGCCCTTCCCGAGCCTGCCGCCCAGGCTGCCCCGGAAGCTCCGGCCGAGGCAGCTTCTCAAACGGTTCCGGCTCCAGCCGCTGCTCCGGCCCCGGCTCCGGCAAGATCTTCAGATCCCGGCAAAAAAGTGTCCCGGAACCGCGGCATCTTTGACAAGATGATGACCGTCATAAACAGCGCCCGCCCGGTGAAGACCTCCGAGACCGCCGGGAAGTCCGCAGCGGAACCTCAGGGCAGCTCCGCCACGCTGTCTTCTCCTCTGCTCTACGAGATTCCGGAACGGCCTTTCCTGAACGAGACCGTTCAGAAGTTCATGGATGAACACGGCGTGCAGTGCATTTGCAATACCCCCATAACCAGAATGCATATCCATCTGGATATCCTGTCCCGGATGAAGGCCGGCAAATACAATCTGGCGCAGCCCCTGTTCCGGAGGATCGGCCAGGCCCTCAAAACCGGCGATTACGAGGTTACCGAGTCTCTGGCCGGCTGCGACGGCGTTACGATAGGCACTACGGTGCAGCTCTGCCGGCATATGGCGGACAACATGGAGGTGATCCGGAATTTCGAGTATTTCAGCACCAAGAAGAGAACCGTTAAATTTGAGCTTTTGCCTAATGCCGTGTTCAATAACTACGTGCTGGAGGATCGGCGGTTTGTTCATGCCGTGGGGTATGTGGTGGATACCGCCGGAGCCAATGCCGCCCCGGATATTTTCGGAGTATCCGTCAAGGCCCGGCTCTGCAAGGGGGATATCAGGATCGATGTGGATTTCCTGGTGCGGTTCAAGAATATCATTACGCTGGTTATGGTAAGTCCGGCCAATCCGGAGCGGGCGGAGAGTCAGCTCGCCCTCGCCGGAAAATGGCTGGACATTCCGGCCCGGAATCTCATTATCGTGCATAATCTCACGGAGATGCCCGAGGCTCTCGCCAGAGTCGCCTCCGGAAAAGCGGTAACCGTGCTGAGCCACAGTGAATTTGAAAGAAAGGCCCGGGAGATCATCCGTCCCATAGTAGCGAGCGCTCCGCTGGCGGTAAAGACCTCCGTTACGGATCTCCAGTTCACTCCGGAAGAGATTTATGAAAGCTTCTCCCCTTCCGGCATCGGCATTGCCGAGGTGGAGCTTATCAGTCAGGCCCTGTCGGCTCTGGACGGCGCGGCCAGCGAGTTCTGCCGCCATGAAAGCCTGTTCCAGCCCCTGGTGCAGGCGGTGCGCCGCATTCATGAAAGCCATGTGCCTCATGAACGTTTTTGCTGGAATGTAAATACCCTGGACGGGGAAAAGACCTCCTCCATCAATAACTGCTGCACAAACCTCTACCGGACGGATCTCATTAAGGAGTGCCACTACGATAAGACAATTCCTAAGCAGTTTATCATTGACCTCACTGACAACCAGGACATTTACAGCTTTGTTACGGGAGACTGGCTCCGGTACTTTGCCGGAAACCGGGCCGTGAAGTATCTGGGGCAGCATGTCCGGGATCCCCGCTTTGTAAGGTTTATCAGGAACGTCACTCTGGAGATCCCCGATGCCGGGACTGCGGTGCTGGATGTGATTGTAAGGCACCCTCTGGGCTGGACGGCTGTGAAGAGCTGTTCCGCTGACAATTTCCGCCTCCGGAAAGAGGATCTTTTAAAGGCCGGAAACGCGCTCGGCATTCCTCAGGAACGGCTGATTCTGGTATTCCGGAACAGCGACAGCACTGAAGAGGCCATAAGGGAGTGCGGCGCTGCCGTCCGGATTCTGAAGGCTCAGGAGTTCCTGAACGCCCTTCCGGAGATCTTCCCGAACGAGATGATAAATGCCGTGAAGAAGGAGGAAGAACCGGTTCCGGAAAGCTCTGCTGCAGCTCCGGCTCCGGCAGAAGAGAGCAAGACTGCTCCGGCGTCCGGAGAGGAGAGCGCGGAAAATCCGGCCCCGGCCTCTGCTAATCCAGAGATACCGGAATTTGCCCGGGAGGCCGCAGCCGGCACCCCCTGCCCGGAAATCCTGGAGGAGCTCATTGCCGAGGCTATGGAAGATGCTGCTGAAAACCGCGAAGCTCTTAAGGAAGCCACTGGGACGGAAACTCCGGCACCGGCGGAAAATCCTGCCGGGGAACCTTCTGCTGGCTCTGATGCAGGCAGCGAGTCCGGGAAATCCCCTGCTCCGGCTGTTTCCGAAGGGGGCTCACTTGCAGCGCCCTCTCCCGAAGCCACGGCCGCGCCTTCTCCGCAGCCTCTTCCTGAAAAGACCACCCCCATGGGCAAGCTGGTGACCGCCTATTATCAGCAGCTTATGCGGGAGGCGGAAAGCAAGGCTGCCATTGATGACTTCTTGGAGGCTCATCTCATGAGGCCGGAGGAATGCGCTGATTTCTTTGACGATGAACGCGCCCGGGTGGTGGGCTCCCTGAAGAGCTATCACGGGAAGCCGGAGATTCTGGACCGGCTTTCCCTTGATGTGCTGGCGGATTACTGCCGGAATCAGGAATATGCGGTGATATTCAACATGCTGCTGGAGGCTCTTTTTCAGGAGCTTACCTCATTCGCTCTGGACATGGATGCCGCTGATGAAACGGTGTCCCGGTATCAGAAGCTTTTGAACGACATGGTGGACTGCACCCTGGTCTATAAAAACATCTATATCAAAGAGGCCCGGGAGTCCCGTGTTACCGTACTGAAGCCCGCGGCGCTTCGGGACTACATTCTGGGCGGCTGGTTCCGCGCGGCCGGCTCGGCAATCATTCAGAACCGTATCCGGGAAATGACCATCCGGCATCCGGAGTGCTTCTGTCTCTTTGCCCGGAATATGGAGATTCTGCTGGATAACTACCGGATAATGGCAGATATGGTTATCAGAACCATGAACCGGGTGCTCTTCTTTGTGTTTGCCGCCACAGAGCCGGAAGCCGGAGCCCGGGATCTCGCCATGCTGACGGAGTATCTCAACCTGCACAGTCAGGACACGGTGCTGGTGTGCCTGAATGAGGATCCGGATCTTCATGAGCGGCTGGCAGAGGCCTATCATGTCACGGTTATCGGCTTTAATTCCCTGGCAGAATTCCTTGATAGCCGCCTCACTCCGGAATATCTGGAAACCCCGGTGACTGAGGAGGATGAGGATGAAGAGCCGGATGACCAGGATGCCGAGACGGTGCTGCAAAAGTTCGGGTATTGTCCGGGACTCTTTGACTACATGAGGTATGAGTTCTGATAAAGGGAAGAGGCTGCGGCAAGATAGAAAACTACCGCAGTCTTTTTTTTTGTGTGTGTGTGATAACAGGAGATAGGATACTATATCTTATAAGTTATTGTGTTTTTTAAATCTTTTATTATTGGGGTACTCACGAGGACATATTCTGGAATTAAGCATTTATGAAGCTCTATTAGAAGCTTCTTCTTTTATATTTGCTTTATGTGAGGATGTTTTAAAATATAGATCCTATATCGAATAATAATTAATATGTAAGCAGATGTGGAGATTCGAGATAATTCATTATCAAATCTGTATAACGATTGATAATTTTATCATTGAATCAAAAATGTTCTTATTAGTACCTTCTGAATTCTATTTAAGAATAAAAATGGTTGTGGCACATTGTATAAGTCATTATTGATAATATCGCTGATTAAAGAAAAATTAATTTTTTGTTTATCAAAAGAGTTATTCATAACAAGGTCTATAGTACTTACTAAAGACCTTATAATAAACCATGTTTACAAGAAGGTTTAGAATACACAAAATTCAGAAAAAAAGATTTTATTAACGTAAAAATCCCGCATTTACCGACCTTCTTCATCAACACTGAGACACTGAAATTCCAGATTGCATTCAGAACCTCTGGCGTCATAAACTCTTTTGGCTACAATCTGCTCAGCTTTTCTTATGGCTTGATAAGAATTTTTGGCAGTGACACGTACTGTTTGCGTTCCGCTAGCACCTGAAAAAAATATTGTTTTTTGTTTATATTTAATTCTTACTTTATATTGCGGCATAATTTAATCCTTAGTCAATATCAAATAATATAAGCAGATTATTAAATAATTAGTAACTAAGATGCTGAAATTGAATATGTATTATTATTGTTAACTATATATCCTAAGTCACACAGTTTTTTAAGTGATTTTTCTAAATACTTTGGTTTAACATGTACCATTTTAGCTAAATCTTTGCAGGTCATGTTATTACATTTTAGAGTATCAATAATTATGATGTATTTATCAACAACCTTTTTTGATGTTGATGCAGGCAAATTTAGAATCTCGCAAATATATTTTCGCGGCAATTTTTTGAAAACATTACTTTTAGATGACTTGCTAAAAATAACCATGCTGCAGTCATCACTGGTGTGCTTCTTTACAATGGAGTTGAAGAGTTGTGTCATTTTCTTTTCCATTACTGATACAGGTAAAGCATTGGAAAAGGAAAAAAGCTTTTTCAGCGAAGACGCCAAGGTCTTCTTAACCTTATCATAGAAAACCGCTTCGGGTCCGTCA
>NZ_JBGVBR010000127.1:0-3033 GCF_045225735.1 Succinimonas sp.
TCTCATGTTTATCGGCTATGTTTCGGATCACGGCGCCGATCCCTCTCAGATGGGGAATGATCACAACACCACGCATTTTGTGTTTGATATGGTCAGGATTCAGTTTGTGATCGGTTTTTCCGAAAAGTACCTGAAATCCCGCGGAGACCTAGTAAACACCCTGTCCGCCAGAACCCATGAATGCTTCACCAATGATCTCATCTTTGATTTAATGCTGGGGATAACGGGACTTTCATCGGCAAACTATTACCGCAAAAGCTACGACCTTTCCTCGGAGAGCTACTCCGTAAACTGCGGCACGCTCTTACGTTGTTAGGGGGCAAGCCTGTTTCCGAGGATCCGGGGTTAACAGGCAATGCAGAATAACGGGGATGCTGGATTACAGCGGAGGGTTAAGGCCAACGATCCGAGAATGCTCTCCCGGGAGGTTTGTTCAAGGCAATGCCGTCCCCACTTAAAAACAGAAAACCATGACCTTAATCGGCCATGGTTCTTTCATTTCACAGGATCTTCCGCTCTTCCGGAAACGTCCTGCTATTTCTTCATGGACTGAATGGCATCCACAAAGGTCTGCTGCGCGGTGGCGGATCCGGCTCTCTGAGCCTCGCCCACGAGAGACATGGCCCGGGAGAGATCCCCGTTCTGCACGCTGTTGCGAATAAGCTTGTTGTAAAGCTCCTCGGTCTCCTTCAGCATGGAACCCGCAGGAGCATTGCCGCCCATTGCCTGGTTCTGCATATTGGAAACTCCGGAGGAAGCATTTACTACCTCATTGCCGCTGCCGTCCAGAGAAACCACTGCGGTGGAGCCAATAGACTGGGATGAGGTGGAAATTGCCTTGCCGTTAGCCAGAATCACATTCTCCTCCCGGTTGCTCTTTCCTTCGCCGCCGAAGAGAGGCCCGTCGAAGTAGCTGATGATATCGTTGGTTACGTCATCCTCCTTCTGGCGGAAACGGAACGACACATTAATTTCGCCGATAGCCGAATGCTTTACCTGAATATTCGGAAGCTCGGTCTTCTGAAGGTTCCGGGCCTCCTCCCGCTTGTTCTCGGGATTCATGATGGACGTGGTGTCTGCCCGGGCCTCGTCGGTGGTGTAAATCACCATATAGGCAAATTCATGTCCCGGAGCGGCTCCGGCATTGTTAATGGCCAATTTGGCTGAAAGCGTGCCGTCCCCGATAAAGCTGTCCCGGTAACGGAAGGCGGAGGGTCTCAGGGTGCTTACCAGCTTGCGATCCTTATTGTAGAAGTCAACACGAGGCTGGAAGACAGTGGTGATGATGGTAGCTTCCATTTCGATCTGGAGATAGGCTACATTGAGGGGCAGCTGGAATATCTTGAAGAAGCTTTTGCCGGTGGGGAAATTAAAGGCTCTGGTGTTATCGGCATCAATAAAATACTTTTGATCCAGCGCTGAGGTAACGCTGACCATGTCCTTATCAAAAATATTCCCGTCCGAGCAGCAGGCTTCCGCCGCCAGAAGCTGCTCTTCGCCTTCCTTGTACGAAAGAAAGGAAGGACTGGGCTTGGTAAAAACATCAGTAACCGTTGAACATGCTGTCAGGGTCAAAAAAGAAGTCAAAAGAACTAACTTTCTCATAAAGCCTCCATGCTGATTGGTCATATTCTATCTTATGAGACACCAATTTCACATAAAAGTTTATCAATAACGCATTTTTGCCCGGCACCCGGAAACAATTATCCCGCCCCCGCTGACAGTCCGGAGACCCGGACATCATGTAAAACCCACGGTGGTACTTGAAGAGCAGGAAAACCAAAAACTAAAAAGGGCAGCTTGCGCTGCCCCTTCGTCATTCAGTTTGAACTAGCTGTCAAACTAACCAATTACCACCAGGCTTCAACCTGAGAACCGAAGGTGTACTGGAAGTTATGACGATTCTTGTTCTTAGCCTTGTAGCCAACAGCCCAGCTGTCTGCGAACTGATCACCGCCGATGTAGGAAACATAGAAGCGGATAGCAGGACGCTGCCAGAAGCCCTTGCCCGGAGTGAACTGCTGAGCAAGAGTGATCTTGTGAACCTCAGGATCCTTAACGGTGGGAGGAGTTACCCAACCGGTGGTCTTCATCTGAGACAGACCGAGTTCGAGAGTGGTACGGGTGTATTCAGTCCACTTGTACTCAGGACGGAGAACAATGCTCCATTCCCAGCCGGAACGGTCATAGGTCCAAGTATCGCCATTGCTGTGCTTCTTGCCGTTGTTAAGGTGAGCCCACAGGAGGGAGTAACCTAAACCGAAGTTACCCATATCAAAGGTACCCCAGTCAATGAGACGAATACCCTGCTGATCGAAGTCAGGAGTATAGTTATCGCCAGCGTGGTTCTTGAAAGCGCCAACATAGCTGAAGCCGTTGGTACCAAACTGGAAGATGAGGTGGTTCATAAGACCAAAGCTGTCACCGTTTACGTTGGAAGCATGGTCAAGGGTAAGGAGAGCGCCGGAATCTCTCTGGCCGCCGCGACGGCTGCCATCGCCCATGTTCTTGTTCTGATGATCAGATACAGAAGGAAGAGCATAGATCAGGGAAGCGTCCAAGGTTCCGAAGCCAACAGGAATAGCATCCCAACGAGCGTCGATCTTATATACGTTTCTCCAGTGATTATCCTTGTTTGCTGCATCGCCGTCATTGGCCCACTTAACAACAGCAAGGGAAGCCTTACCAAAGCCTACATCGATATCTTCAATACCGGTGCCGTAGCCAGAATCATTGAGGTAGTAGAGGTCAAGGATGTGGATATCCTTACGCTTGTAGAATCTCTTACCAGCCCAGATGGTGTAGCCTTCAGCAGGAGTGTAGCCAGACCAGAGCTCGCGGATGGACATTCTCTGACCGCCCCACGGGCCGCCAACAGCGTCAACGCCCTGCCAGGAGTTGCCCTGACGGTCAATGTTGCCTTCCTTGGTGCCGTAAGCTACGAGAGCGTGAACATCAAACTTGGTGTTGTTCTTGTTGTAGATATCCTGAGCAAAAGACAGCTCGGCATAAGAATCGCACTCGTCACCAAGA
>NZ_JBGVBR010000128.1:0-17100 GCF_045225735.1 Succinimonas sp.
GTTTCTGTTCTACGACGCTGTGCCGCATCAGTTTGTGCCCAAGGAGGATCGCGGGGTTATCTACATCTATGCCGGCGGCGGCGAAGGTACCAGCATTCATCGCATGAAAAGAGAAATGTCTGAGATTGAGAGATTTCTTTTGACGTATCTTGAAACCGGGGAGGTTTCTTCTGTAAGCTTCAGTTCTCCGTCTTTGGGGGCGGGAACTGATCAGAGCGGTTTTGTGGTTATTCAGCTGGCTTCCTGGGATAAGAGAAAAAGGAATTCCCATGAACTCGCGCGGGAGATTAAGAATAAGCTTACTGATGTTCCCGGGCTGACTCTTCATGTCTATGAGCCGGGATTCAAGGGAACCTCCGGAAGCCCTGTAAAGTATGTGGTAAAGGGCAATGATTATCATGATCTTGACCGGATTACCCGCAAGCTGATAGCCGATGCGGTAAATGCCGGTATCCTGATAAATGCGGATACCAACTATTCTGAAAACACTCCTGAAGTTGAGGTTACCATTAAGGTGGACAAGGCTGCGGTGCTGGGTGTGCCTCTTCTTAACATTTCCCAGGCTTTGCAGACCTCTTTAGGAGGTACCAGCCATACTACCTTTGCGGACAAGGGCGAGGAATATGATGTTTACATTCGCGCTCCGGAAAACCAGTTCCGGGATATTAATTCCATAAGCACCCTCAATATCCGGGCTGCCAATGGTGAAATGGTTCCCCTGGGCAGTGTGGCATCCTTCGATCTGAAATCCCGGGCGAAGAAGCTGCCGCATTTTGACCGGGACAAGGCGATAACCATCAGCGCTCATCCGGCATCCGGTGTTAGTCTGGGGCAGGCTCTGGACTGGATGGATAAATGGAGCTCTGATAATCTGGAGCCTTCCATGTCCGTGGCGTTAAACGGGGAATCCCGGCATTTCAGGGAAAGCGAGAATGAGCTCGCGGTGGTTTTAGGGCTGGCGGTGCTGGTGGCTTATCTGGTGCTGGCAGCGCAGTTTGAAAGCTTTCTGTATCCTGTTATAGTAATGGTGACCATCCCCCTGGGACTCTCCGGCGGTCTTATGGGGCTCTGGATTATGAACATTTCTCTTAATATCTACAGTGAAATCGGTCTTTTGCTTCTTATCGGCATGGTTACCAAAAACGGCATTCTGATTGTGGAATTTGCCAATCAGCTGAGAAGGGATGGAGAATCGGTGTTTTATGCGGTGAAAAAAGCATCGCTCAGACGTCTTAAACCTATTCTCATGACCTCTCTTACTGCGATAATCGGCGCTTTGCCCTTGATTCTTGCCAAGGGTTCCGGCTACGAAAGCCGGCAGGCTCTGGGGGCGGTGATCTTTTATGGCATGGGTACCGCTACCCTGATTACTGTTTTTGTGGTTCCCGGAATTTATCTCATGCTGGCAGGCTTTGCCGGCATTCCAGGCGAGCACGAAAGACGTCTCAAAGAGGAGCTTGGGAAGTATTGTTCGCAGGATAGCGAGCATAACAGAGGGGATAACACGAATGTGGTGTAACAACAGCAGACAATAATGATTTCGCTTCGGTTTTTTCTGGTGTGTCTGTCAAGCAGCTCTCTTCTTAATTTCTTCTTTTTTTCTCCCCCTTTGTTATTCGCAGATCCGGGAGCCTGCTGTCCCGGAGCGAGTATTTTTTACAATTTAAGATCCGGCATCTCCCGGTCATCCGGAATACAGGTATAATGTGGGGGTTTTTTGGATGTTCAGGCAGATCCTGAGCTTTGCGTCCTGTGATTTTATATAGGTGACAACAGAAATATGTCCGATATTACAAGAGCGGATTTCAACCGTTATGAAATGAATGTTTATAACCCGGCTCCTTTTATTCCGGTTAAGGGCCAGGGTTCGCGGTTCTGGGATGATGCGAATAAGGAGTACATTGATTTTGCGGCCGGCATAGCGGTCAATGTTATGGGGCACTGTCATCCTGAAATTGTTAAGGCTTTGGAAGAACAGGCTCATAAGCTTTGGCATATTTCAAACTATATGTGCACTGAGCCTGCCATTCGTTTGGCCCGGTATCTGGTGGAAAACACCTTTGCCGATAAGGTGTTCTTTGCGAATTCCGGCGGCGAGGCAAACGAAGCAGCCCTTAAGATTGCCAGAAGATACGCCTATGATAATTACGGCCCGGAAAAGGATCAGATAATCTCCTTTGAGAATTCCTTCCATGGCCGCACGCTGTTTGATGTAACTGTAGGCGGACAGGAAAAGTACCGTACTGGCTTCGGGCCGCTCCCGGGAGAGGTTATTCATGTGGAGTTTAACAATCTGGAAGCTCTTAAAGCAGTAATTTCAGAAAGAACCTGTGCGGTAATGCTGGAACCTATTCAGGGGGAGGGCGGCATTGTCCCGGCTGATCGGGAATATCTCCAGGCTGTCAGAAAGCTCTGTGATGAAAACCATGCTCTTCTTATTTATGATGAGGTGCAGACCGGATTTGGCCGTACCGGTTATATGTATGCCTACGAGGCTTATGGGGTAGTGCCTGATATTTTGACCTCGGCCAAAGGGCTGGGAGCCGGTATAGCCATCGGGGCCATGCTCACTACCGATAAGATTGCAGAAACCTTCAAGCCCGGCGTGCACGGTACCACCTTTGGCGGAAATCCTCTGGCCACTGCTGTGGGCTGCCGGTCATTTGAGCTGGTTCATAATCAGGAATTCCTCGACGGGGTTAAAAACAAAGCCGAACTCTTCCGTAAGCTTTATCGGGAACTTAATGATGAATTCCACTGCTTCAAGGAAGTGCGCGGCATGGGACTTCTTATCGGGGCTGAGCTTACTCCGGAAAAGAGCGACAAGCAAAAGGATATCTTTAAGGCCTGTCTTGAGGAGGGACTCTTTGTTCTTACCGCGGGTCATAATGTTATAAGAACGGTTCCTGCTCTTAACATTCCTGATGAAGATATCAAGGAAGGCTTTGCCAGATACAAGAAGGCTCTTGCCAAGGTTTTTGCCTGATTAGAAAGGTTAGGACATACCGGTGATTTGATTAAAAGGCCGTCCCTCGGGGCGGCTTTTTCATGCGTGATGCACTGGATTTTGCGTAGTTTTTTGTGGATGCTGCGACTGAAAAACAGAGTTGCGGGCAACAAAAAGGGAGACTTTCATCTCCCTCTGGTTAAGCCCTGACAGCAAACTATAATCAGCGGGTATTGAACACCACGATGGTCTTGCCGTGAGCGCTTATCATATTCTGTTCTTCCAGCATTTTCAGAATGCGGCCGACAGTCTCGCGGGAACAGCCAACGATCTGTCCGATTTCCTGTCTGGTAATCTTAATCTGCATGCCATCCGGATGGGTCATGGCATCAGGCTGGTGCGCCAGATTGATAAGGGTGCTGGCAATGCGCCCCTGCACGTCCAGGAATGCAAGATTTCCCACCTTGCTGCTGGTGGTGGTGAGCCGTCTGGCCATCTGAGCGCTGAGACGCATCAGAATTTCAGGGTTTACCTGAATAAGCTGCTTGAATTTCTTGTAGGAAATTTCAGCAATTTCGCAGGCATTCTTTGCTCTCACCCAGGCGGATCTTATCGGGCTGTCGCTTTCGTCAAACAAACCGAGCTCGCCAATAAAATCACCCTGATTGAGATAGGAAAGAATCATCTCCTTGCCATCCTCATCCTTGATGAGAACAGCCACAGAACCCTTCACAATGTAGTAGAGTGTTTCAGCCTTTTCACCGGCGTGTATCAGAGTACTCTTGGCAGGATACTTATGGATGTGACAATGAGAAAGAAACCAGTCCTTTGTCGGATCTGATTGAGGTTTACCAATAAGCATTATCTAATAATCCCTTAACTACTGCTAACAAAGTATCCGAAGGTTTATTGTACTGTAATGAATTCTCCTCGGATGCAGAACGCTTGCGGAACAACGGTGCTCCATAACGATTCGTGTATGATAACGAAAAAACAGACAAAGGTCACTATAGGAGTATGATCAGACGCATATTTTTTTGACTTATCGTGAACTTGATCACTTTAGAGGATGCTGTTATAAGAGTGTTGTCGTGTAAAATGGCTCCGGGAAATCTGATGCATCTCGTTTTATTGTGAAGCCGTTTTCACAGAAGTCGTTACATTAAATTAATAAGATTACAGTTAGGATTTGTCATGAATACCGCCAGCCAGGAACATCCTGAAACAGAAACCCCCGCAAATAAAGCTCCGGCTAATGAATCTGCCGGAAAGGCCTCTGCTGCCTCGGCTTCTCGGCCGGCAGCGGAAATATCCACCGATGATCCGATGTTTGATGATATCCGTCATTACCGGGATGATGAGGTTCCCGAGGTGGTTAAAAGAGTAGTTAACGATAGTTCCCTTCTGAGCGGCATTGCCAGAAACATGTTTCCGTCTCTCCCGAAATTCATGCACGCAGCGCTTAAGCCTGTTATCAGATACGTCATCAGAAAAAAGTTTTCCAAAGTTGCTACTATCAGAGACTGTCAGGAATACGTGGCTCAGTTTATGGAAGGCGTCATTAAAAATTCCACCGATGGTTTTACTTATGAGGGTTTTGATAAACTGGATCCGAAGAAAGGGTATCTTTTTATCTCCAATCATCGTGACATTTCTCTGGATCCGGCGTTTATTGACATGTGCTGTCATTACAACAATCTGGATACGGTAAAAATTGCCATCGGCGATAATCTTCTCAGAATGCCGGTAGCCACGGATCTTATGAAGCTCAACAAAAGCTTCATCGTTAAGCGTTCCCTGACCTCCGTCAAGGACAAGATAAAGGCTTTTTCTGAGCTTAGCGCCTACATCGGAGCTGCCATTCGGGAGAATCATAATGTTTGGATTGCCCAGAGAGAGGGGAGGGCCAAGGACGGCAATGATGCCACTGAAGATGCCATCCTGAAAATGTTCTACATGTATGGTAAGAAACTCGGCATGTCCTTCCCGGAGTATATAAAAACTCTGAACATAGTCCCGGTGTCCATTTCCTATGAATTTGATCCCGGTGATGTGATGAAGGCCCGGGAGCTTTATGAGAAGTCCCAGACCGGTAATTACACCAAGTCCGAATTTGAGGATATTGACAGCATAGTGGGCGGCATTAAAGGGTATAAGGGCCGGGTTCATGTTAGTGCCGGAGAGCCTCTTACCGGCGATTATGCTGATGCTTCATCGCTGTCCCATGCTATTGATACCTTTATTTACAGCCACTATAAGCTGTTTCCTTCTGTACTGGTGGCGGCCGGACACGATGAAAAGGTAAGCCCGGAGGAGAAGTCAAAGTTTATGGAAAGGATTAATCGCGCTCCTGAGGAGCTGCGTCCCTACATGATGAAGATGTACGGAGCTCCTTACTTCAATCATGAGAAGTGTGCTTCGGCTGAAGACGGCGGAGATGGCGCGAAGGCAGAGTAATGGACGGTGTGATGGAATAACGGAAGCCTGTTTTTTTGGAGTTTCCTTTTTGAAACTGCCTTGCGATGACAGTTCTAAAAACAGGTGATCGGGTAACTTTTTATGATGGTTTCTCGGATGTTTTTGCTGGGAAAACATCATGAAATGTGAACAAAACGTTAGTTTATGTTTATTTTTTTGTATCTGTATCTCAAATAAGAGATACCGATGTAACATTGTTTTTTTTTCTTTTATAGAATACATCAGTTATGCAGTTTTTAAGCAGTGCAGAGTTGCATTTAGGGGAGTTTTTTATGGCTGAACCAGGGAAGGTTATGCTTTATACTCGCAAACAGAGGGGATTTGCCTGTTATCGTTTGCGATCACGCGGATTTACCATGGTGGAACTTCTAATAACGATAGTTCTTATTGGTATTCTTACTACTATTGCCACCTCAATGATGCGGGACTGGGCTGTTTCCAATGATACGAATGCAACTGCTGCTGCGGTGGAAAGTGCTTTTGAACAGTCTAGGCAGGCGGCAGTATCCCGGGGGCGGCCGGTTTTAATGATGCCGAGAGTGAAAGTCGGAAAACGATGGAAGGGGATTGTTTATTTTGTGGATACCGGGGACGGCGGCGTGCCTGATGGTAATCTTACTGATGATGATGAGATACTGGGAGAGGTTGCTGAATCTCAGCGGAGTACGGTGGATTTTGACGAAGACGTCAATGCGGTTCTTTTTCTTCCAAACGGCATGTCGGGAACAGCCTCCAAAGACAATAACCGTTATATTGACACTACCGCCGCTGCACATCGCGGTCAAGTAGAAGTGGTAGTATGCGGTCGAAACGGAAAGGATTATTACCGCAGGAAAATGACTTTTTCGACTGCGGGAAATATGACTGCTAAAAATGAGGATCTCTTTGGTCAGGCAACCCCTCCTACCGGGTGTCATAATAATTAGGAAGGAATCGTATGAAAATCAGATGCAAAGGTTTTACGTTAATTGAGCTTTTGGTTTCCATGCTAGTGGTGGCTATTGCTATGCTCGGATTTGCCGCCCTGCAGACCTTCAGTTCTAGGAGTTTGAGTTCAACGGCGTTTAAACAGTACAATAGCGATGCTCTTAATGCTTATGTTCGTTTTATAGAAAGCAGCAGAGCATCGATTGATACTTTTAAATGGGGAGCATCAAACAATCAGGTGTCGCTTACCTGCAACAATATCAACGATACTAATATATTCAGTGATGATGAGCCTTCAAAAGCTTTTAAGGGGACTTTTAACACGCTTTGTGATCAGTATATTCGTAACAGAAGTGATCTTCTTCATATTGATTTTGCAGTGCTGATTACAAGGAATTTGAATGTGGGCGGCATTAATGGTCTTACTACCTATAACTCAGAGGTTGCTTTGGTCTATCAGCCTGTTCCGGACGGGTTAAGGAAGGATGTCGGTACAGTTGATGAGTTGAAGCAGGAAGAGTATTGTCCTTTCTCTAACGTAAGAGCTAGCTATAGTGAACAGCAAATTGCAGAAAAGCAAAAATCCAGAGCTGCGAATAATGTGGTGTGTAACAATGTGGAGTTGAGTTTATGATAATCAGAAACAAGGGCTTTAATCTTATAGAGCTCATGGTCAGTATTTTGGTTGCCTCCATAATTGTTGGTGGGCTGTATTCTCTTATGACATCCAGCGTGGTAAATTTCGGTTTTTCTAAAGGAAGCTCTGTTGCCGGATCCTCAACCCGCAGAATTGATGTAACCTTTAATGCTCTCCTCTTTCAGACAGGCTTTGTTAATTACCTTCGTGTAATGCAAAATCCTCATTTCATGCAAAGAAATTTAAGCAACAGCCTTGATTTTGATGGCTGGGCTGTAGATCAGGTAATAGCGGCTCAGAAGGATCCGAATAATGACGAAGCTAACGGATCTGATATGCTTAAGATTAGATTTTACGGTTCATCTGTAGCGGATAACGTTCAGTCTGGGGTTGGAAACGCTGCTGACGGTTATATTTTTGACTGCTTGGGGCAGCCGGTTAGAAACGATCAGGAAATGGAGCTTGTTTTTTATGTGAGACGTGATGGCCTTAGGTGCCAGCAGAGCGATCTCAGTCATCCTGGAGATTTTCATTCTTATGTTATTGATCCTAACGTTGCGCATATGCGTATTCAAGTGGGGGCCAGTGTCGGCGGAGCAGTGGGTCAGGCGGGAGCAAACAATACCTTCTACAATCCCGCAGAGGTGAGCGACAGCAAAACAGTTCATCCAAACTGGACTGAAATAAATCTCTTAAGATATGCATTGGTTATTGCTGTTCCGTCAGGCCAGCAGATAATCAAGCAGAGGCCGATATATAATTTGTTCCCTGATGACAATACGGTTACTTATCAGGTACCTGCTGATGCCGATGCTATAGCTAATAATATTAATGACAGAGAAAATCGCGTTCACAGAGTTGTGAATGGTAATGTTCAGATAATTAACAAATTGTAAGAGGGGGATTAAAGATATGCGGAAACAATCTGGTGTAGCCTTGATAGTTGCTCTTATGATAACTGTGATTATCGGTCTCATTGCGGTATCTCTGGCCGGTCTTGCGTTCAGATCTCAAAAGGCGGCGAATCTTTCTTATGAAAGCGTGGTCAGCGATTTGCAGGCCATTTCCGGAGTTAACAGAGTGATCTCTTTTCTGAATCAGGTCGCTGAAGATGAAAATAAGACCATCTATTTGAAAGAGGCCTCAAGAATGGATCAGGCGGTGTCTACTTCAGGATGGAACATTAAGGGAAAGACTGTTGATGCCAATGTGATGAACGTTTTGAAGACCACTCTTTTTAACGGAATTGATAGACCCATGGATGAGTTTAACGGAGGCGCTTACCTTGATTACAGTACTGGTGATTTTTGGTATCGTACCAATGATGGCTGGAACACTCAAAATGGCGGTCTCTGTGTAAACTGCGTCAGTATTGATAACGGCAGAACTATTGTAAGAATTGAAAAGCGTGGGTTTGCTTCTACTAATGCTGGGGGCAGCGCCGCTAAAATCGGTTATCAGTTTTACAGAATTACATCCAGAGGATCAGATGCCGGCGGCGCTCAGAACGGAACTCCTCAGGCCGGCAGTTCTCAGTCGATTGTGCAGACCAATTTTGGAATTCTGGGTGTTCAGTGATTTTTCAGCAGAGGTGCTTTATGAATTCTAAAAGAGGTTTTACTCTTATTGAGCTTTTGATTACTATAGTTATAGTGGGGGTTCTTGCGGCAATTGCAGTACCAGCTTATGGTAATTATATTGTTCAGGCGAGGCGTGCGGAAGCTAAGCAGGAGCTTGCAAAGCTAGCTAATATGATGGAAAACTGCAGATCGATGAACCAGACCTATCTTAACTGTATTGGAGGGAATAATGCCGCAGCTCTCACAAATTCTCTTTCTAGTGATGTGAGTCCGTATTATGAAGCTTCCACGTCTACTGACATTAAGGCTAATACTTATGTTTTGATGCTGACCCCCATAGGGAGTCAGAAGCGTGACGAATCGAATTGTCATACGCTTGGTATTAACAATAATGGGGTAAGATTTTCCGGTGTTGCCGGAGCTACTGGATTTAGTGCAGGGGATCCTGATCACGGAAGGTGCTGGAAGTAGTGTTTCCCTGAATAAATTCTTTATGGGCCCGGAATATTTCTCCGGGCTTTTTTGTTTCTCGCTTACGCTGTTTCTGTCAATAGCAGGATTTACTTCGGTTCAGTAAGCCAGTTCATCGTATACTTGCCATTTTCATTTTGCCTGAGTCCCTCAGTAAGCACCGGCAGCACTTCGTTTAGTTCCTTATCAAGTCCCCATGGAACATTCAGGATTACTATGCCGGATCCGTGCATGCCCCGGAGGGGATCGGCTTCCTTAACGGTGAGCTCTGCCTTTAATGTTCCGGGAGCTCCGATCTTTCCGAGATTTCTGGTGAAGTTCCAGCTTTCATCGATGGCTTTCCCCAGAACGGGGTACCATATGGCGTAAACACCGGTGGGGAATTTTGCCCAGGCGTTTTTTACCATTTTTATGGTGTCATAGTAATCTGATTCCAGTTCATAGGAGGGATCAATCAGGATAAGGCCTCTTTTGATTTTCGGAGGCAGGAGCGCATTGAGTCCTTCTCTGGCATCGCGGTGGTGCATATGGGCATTTCTGGCAAAATGCATATTATATTTGAGATTCTCGTAGTCGCTGGGATGGAGCTCCATAAGATCCAGACTGTCCTGTTCCCGCATTAACGATGCTGCAATATAAGGTGACCCCGGGTAATACTTGAGGGATTTTTCCTCATGGTTCAGTTTATCCAGCACCTCAAAATATTCCGGAACCAATTCCTTCAGTTTGGTGTTGTTTATAACTTTTTCGATACCGGTGTGGTATTCGCCGGTTTTATTGCTGAAATCGGTGTCCAGAGAGTATCCTCCGGCACCGGCATGAGTATCTATATAGCAGAAAGGCTTATCCTTCTTCTTGAGACTTCTTAAGATGAGGCAGAGCACTATATGTTTTAGGACATCTGCATGATTTCCGGCATGAAAGCCGTGGCGATAGCTGAGCATCAGGATAACTCCAGTTCTTTTTGCTTGTTTTCCAGTTCCTGACTCTTTTCAAGCCAGGCCATTTCCGTTTCTTCCAGTTTCTTTTGGTTTTCAGCCTGTCGGAAGAGCAGAGTCTTCAGATTCTCCTTCTGACTTTCCTCGTAGATGCTGTTGTCTGAAAGAGCTTGTTCAATTTCATCCTTTTCGGAATTAAGAAGCGTCATCTCATTTTCCAGCCGGGATACCTCCTGCTTCAGGGGACGGAGACTCTGTCTTTTTTCTGCCTCCAGTCTCTTTTGCTCCCGAGATTTTGTTCCGGTGTTCTGAGGCTTTTCCTGCCTTTTCTGTTCCTTTTCCCGGAGGAGTTCTTCATGTTTGCGGCGATCCAGATCCGTAAGATACTGATGATAGCTGTCAAGATCTCCGTCAAAGGGTTGTACCCGGCCTTCGCTGGCCAGATAGAACTCATCGGTGGTGGTTCTGAGGAGATGGCGGTCATGGGATACTACCATTAGAGCTCCTTCAAAATCCGAAAGCGCAATGACTATGGCTTCTCTCATCTGGAGATCCAGATGGTTTGTGGGCTCGTCCAGAAGGAGCAGGTTGGGCTTCTGCCAGACAATGAGGGCCAGAGCCAGACGGGACTTTTCACCTCCGGAGAAGCTTTTAACCTGTTCCAGTGCCTTGTCGCCGCTGAAGCCGAATCCTCCCAGAAACGATCGGAGTTCAAGCTCCTTTTTGTCAGGAGCCAGTCTGGTTAACAAAGAAAGCGGGGTGCCCGTGGTATCCAGATAATCCAGCTGATGCTGGGCGAAGTAGCCTATCTGAACGCCCTTGGATATGCTGAGAGTTCCGGAAAGGGGCGGGATTTCGCCGGCCAGAGTTTTTATGAAGGTGGATTTGCCGACGCCGTTTCTCCCCAGAAGACCAATGCGGGAGCCGGGACGCAGATTGAGCTTGATATCGCTCAGAATAACGGTTTCCCCGTAACCTGCTTCCACATGTTCCATTCTTACCAGAGTATCTGGGAGGGTATCTCCTTGGGCAAAACTGAATGAGAACGGGGAATCAGCCTGAGCTACTACGATTTTTTCCATCTTTTCAATGGCTTTCAAGCGGCTTTGAGCCTGTTTGGCCTTGGTGGCTTTGTAGCGGAACTTTTCCACAAAGCTTTGCATATGCTTAAGCTTTTTTTGCTGCTTTTCATACATGGCGGTTTCCAGAGCGATTTTCTGGGCTCGTTCAGTTTCAAACTGTGAATAGTTCCCGCCGTAGGTGACCAGCTTCTGATTATCCATGTGGATAATTTCAGTGCAGATGTTGTCCAGAAAATCCCGGTCATGGGAGATAATGATAAGGGTTCCCTGATAGCCTTTGAGCCAGTCCTCAAGCCACATTACCGTATCCAGATCCAGGTGGTTTGTGGGTTCGTCCAGAAGAAGGAGGTCTGAGGGGCAAAGGAGAGCCTGAGCAAGGTTAAGGCGCATGCGCCAGCCGCCGGAGAAGTCCTTTACCGGTCTTGAGAAATCTTCGGCTGAAAACCCGAGTCCTAGAAGGAGCGATCCGGCCCGGGAGTTTATGGTATAACCGCCGGCTACTTCAAACTGTTCCTGCAAGGCGGCAAGACGCATGCCGTCATTGGTCTCGGTGGCTTTTTGGATTTCCTTCTCGAGATCCCGGTAGTGCCGGTCGCCGTCAAGAACGTAGTTAAGGGCGGTTTCGTTAAGTCCCGGCGTTTCCTGTGCTACCGTGGCGATAGTCCAGTCCTTAGGCACGGAGATTTCTCCCTTGTCCGGCTGGAGTTCTCCGGTGATGAGCGCAAACAGGGTTGATTTCCCGCAGCCGTTCCGGCCCACGAGACCGGCGCGGTGTTTGGGGAAAACACATGCGGAGGCTTCGGAAAGCAGCACCTTTGTTCCCCGCATGATTTCGATGTTGTTGATGTTAAGCATGAAATGAATGGCTTGGTTAGCGTTATCTGATACAGATCAAAATTTGCACCCATTATAGCGTAAAGCAGGCTAAACTGCCGGATTCCATTTTTTGGAGAGTAATTGACCGGTGCATGATATAATCGCAGGGTGATGCTGCTTAAAGGAGTTTGAAGTTTTATGAAGGTTCAGAAGAATTCTGTTGTTTCTATCGATTATATTGTAACAGATGAGGATAACAGAGTACTTGATACTACCAATGATCAGGATACTCTTCAGGTGCTAATCGGCCACGGAGCGATAATTCCCGGCCTTGAAGAAGCATTGATAGGACATGAGGCCGGAGACAGAGTTGATGTGACTGTGGCTCCGGAAAAGGCTTACGGACTCAGAGATCCCGCTCTGGTTCAGACTGTGGACAGATCCATGTTCGGTGATATGGAAATCCACGTGGGAGATTCCTTCCTTGCTGATACCGATGCGGGTCAGAAGCCCATATTCATTAAGTCTCTTTCCGGTGATGACGTGGTGGTTGACGGCAACCATCCTCTGGCCGGTCTTACCCTGCAGTTTCATGTTGATGTGCTCGATGTTCGCGAGGCCACGGAGTCTGAAATCAGTCATGGCCATGTTCATGTAAACGGACATTGTGAGCATGATGATCATGATCACTGCTGCTGCCACCACCATCGCGACCATGATGACGAAGACGGTGCTGATGACCATTGCTGCTGCCATCATCATCATGACGATGATGAAGAACATGAGCACGATCATGAGCATAAGTGCTGCCATCACCATGATCATGAGCATGAAGAAGATCACGAACACGATGAGGATCATGAGCATCATCACTGCTGTCATCACGATGGCGAAGAGTAATCCGGACGGCAAGTTTTAATTGACCGAGTGGTTAGGTATTGAGTCGTGACATATGAAAACCGGGGCTTCCCGGTTTTTTATTACAGAACAGAATCGCAAGCGCACAAGCAGGTTTGTTATGAAATATATCATTAAGGTTTTTCCGGAAATTATCATTAAGAGCCAATCTGTAAGAAAGCGGATGATAAAGGTGCTGGACAGCAATATTCGTAATGTCCTCAGAAGGGAGAACATAACCGTTAAAATCAGAAATGAGTGGGATAAGCTGATTGTAAGGGTTGATGATGCATCTTCCCAGGGGGATGTCTCTAATGAGAACGTTTCAGCCTTGCTTACCAGAATACCGGGAATTCAGACGGTGCTGGCAGTTTCTCCCTTTGCCTTCTCCTCCCTTGATGATATCTATCAAAAGACGGCAGAGGTGTGGGGGAGTCAGCTTAAGGGGAAGACCTTCTGCGTCCGAGTTAAGCGCCGGGGCACTCATGACTTTACCTCTATTGATGTTGAGCGTTATGTGGGCGGCATGCTCAACGATAATTTTGAAAACGGCGGGGTGGATTTAAAAAGCCCGGAAGTCAAGGTTGAGATTGAAATTGACAACAATGATATTTATCTCGTGACCGGACACTATAAGGGACTTGGCGGGTATCCTCTTTCCACGCAGGATGATGTGCTGAGTCTTATTTCCGGAGGCTTTGATTCCGGGGTATCCTCATATCTGTTCATTAAGAGGGGCTCTCGGGTGCATTATCTCTTCTTTAACATGGGTGGGGATTTGCACGAGACCGGGGTTAAGGCAGAAAGCTATTATCTTTGGAATCGCTACGGCTCCTCCCATCGGGTAAGGTTTATTGCCGTCCCCTTTGCCGGGGTGGTGGGGGAGATTCTTACCAAAACTGATCACAGCGTAAGAGGGGTCATCCTGAAAAGAATGATGATGCGGGCCGGGGAGATGATTGCGGCAAAGTACGGGATTTCAGCCTTGGTTACCGGTGAAAGTGTGGGACAGGTTTCAAGTCAGACATTAGCTAATCTCAGCGTTATTGATCAGTCTGTTAAAATGCTCATACTGCGTCCCCTTATTGTTAGTGATAAACAAGACATAATTGATAAATGCCGGGAAATAGGAACAGTTCACTTTGCTGAAAGCATGCCGGAGTACTGCGGGGTGATTTCTGACCGTCCGACTATCCATGCTGATATTCGCATGGTGGAGGAAGAAGAATCCAAAATAGCCTCTGGGGTGTTAGAACAGGCAGTTTCTGATGCGGTTGTCATGGACATTAAGGATATTCCCGAAGAAAAGGCTTCAGAAGGCACGGTGCAGGAAACTCCGGTAACAGGTCCGAATGACGTTATACTTGACGTCAGAGCTCCTGATGAGGCCAGGGATGATCCATTGAAGGCTTCCGTTCCTGTTATTGAAATGCCGTTTTTTAAGGTTAGTGAAGGTTTTGCAGCATTGGATCAGTCAAAAACCTATCTCCTTTATTGCAAAAATGGGGTTATGAGCAGAACTCAAGCAGCTCATCTAGTGGAACAAGGGTTCAAAAATGTGAAGGTTTTTGTTCCATCCTGCAGTGAGTGTGCTGTACCCAAAGTAAAGATAATAAGGAGCAATGTGGAATAGATAAATAGATTGATTTTAAGCTTTAAAATCTAAAATTTTAATTTACACAATTAAAAACGTTGTTATTTAGATAATATATCATGGCATAAAATAATTACTTCATCAAGCTGAAAAATATTATTAGGATTCTCTAATTAAGATCTGTTTCTATTAATAAAATAAGGTGTTATAAAGTAGTACTTTGCAAGTTGTTATGAGTAATCTTTTTACGAAAGAAATTTAATAAATTATATATTAATATAGAAGGGTTGTTTAGGTAACAATTATAGCTATGTATCATAAAAAGCCAATGGGATGGATTAAAAATTTTGATTTTATTATGCTGAATGTACTCTCGTTACATTTTGCATTAATAGTTTCATATTATATTCACATAGATCATTCTTTAGTATACACTAATACTAGATATTTAAATATATCTATTATTATCACCCTTGGTTCAATGCTATCTGCTATTGTCTTCCAAATATATAAAGGATATGTAAAGGAAAGTATTGGAAGAAAAATAATTACAAATATTAAACAAGTCATTATTGTGGATATAATGACAATTTTTTATTTTTTTGGGACGAAACAAGGAGTTGACTACTCAAGAATTATATTTTCAATATATTTTCCATTCTTTTATTTCCTTTTTAATTATTTTATATCGTTAATATATATTAAATTATTCACAAAATACATAAGTAGTAGGGATAAATCGTCATTACTAATTATTACGACACTTAACTATTTCAATATCCTAAAGCATGAATATATATCGGGTATGTTGGGTAACTATAAAGTAATAGGTTTTTTGATACTTGATAATACAATTAAACAAGAAGCATCATTTAAATGTAATGATAGGGTTGATTTTGAAAAAATTACAACTGATAACTATCTAGAATTTGCTAATAGGAATTGGATTGATGAAGTTTTGGTTGTCTCTAATGTAATTTCAGAGGACTTATCAAAAATTTTAGAGGACTTGACATATAATGGAAGTACTGTGCATTTTGCATTAACAAATAGTTTCTATCAAAGTCAACTTAAGCAAATAACTAATAAGATTGGTTCATATATGACAATCACAACAACGTTAAACTACATGAGCTATGAACAATTATTTTGTAAAAGGTTGCTTGATATCGCTGGTGCTATTGTAGGGTGTATATTTACAGTATTCTTATTATTTATCTTAGCACCGATTATTTATTTATCTTCTCCAGGTCCCATATTTTTCATTCAAAAAAGAATTGGTATGCATGGAAGAATTTTTAATTTGTATAAGTTTCGAACGATGTATCTCAATGCAGAAGAACAAAAAGAAGAACTGCGAAATCAAAATATTGTAAAAGATGATATGATGTTCAAAATGGAATTTGATCCTAGGGTTATAGGTAACAGAATTTTACCGGATGGAAGAAAGAAATATGGAATTGGTTCATTAATAAGGAAGTATAGTCTAGACGAATTCCCTCAATTTTATAATGTTCTAAAAGGCGATATGTCAATTGTTGGTACACGCCCACCCACTATAGATGAGTGGAAAAAATATGGGCTTTACCATAAGTCAAGGTTGTTTATTAAACCAGGGATTACTGGATTGTGGCAAATTAGTGGTAGAAGTTCGATTACAAATTTTGAAGAAGTGGTGGCACTGGATAGAAAATATATTAGAGAATGGTCATTATTGAAAGATGTTAAAATAATTCTAAAGACGGTTAATGTTGTTATTTCACATAAAAACTCATTTTGATATGAGTTAGTTTACTATTACAAGCAGTAGAAGATTATTCTGTTTCATATTAATGATAGTTGTTAGTGGAATTTGAGAACATAATATAGAAATTTTGTTTATTTATAATGCGAAAAGGGTCTTAAAATAAGATATTTCGAAATTAATATTTCCGAGATTGAATGTATCTAAAAATAAAATAAGAGATATTAAGCATTTAGCATCAAAAAAGTTAATAATATAATTACCGTTTAAGGATGATATTATTATGAAAGAATACTGCAGCAATCTAAAAATAATTTTAAATAATTCGGATTTTTATTTATTGATAATTGTCTTTTCTATGTTATTTGTTCCGATAAGTGAATTGTTTGGTGAACTAATATATAATATGCCATACGTATTTGAAAGGGCATATTTAACTGCGTTGGGAATGGTAGGAATAATATTATTTTTATCTAATCTTTATTTAAATAAACAATTTTCAGCTATATCAATAGTATACACCATGCTAGTATTGCTGGCTGGTATTTCTGTTTCTTTCGCCACACCTACTAAATTGACTCCTTTTTTTATACCAACTGGACATACTGAAGAATTATTTCATTATTATGCGTATTTTTTTCTATTATATTCAGCTACCAAATTAAATTTAAAAAAACATGCTAAGTTTTTACTTACATCTTTTATCATGGTTGGATGCCTCCATGATTTTATTGGAATATTTCAGCTTCTAGGGCTAAGAATTTCAGAAAATAGCTACAATATGCCAAGAATGCATGAAATGTTAAGATGCATTTATGGTTTAACCTCACATTGCAATTTCTATGCTGCTATTGCAACTATGTTTGTATCAATATCATGTATTTCGTATCTGTTGAGTAAGTCATCTGTTTTTAACACAAAATGGTTGTTCTTGATATTTTTTTCAAGTTTTTGTGCTATTTGTTCTAGTACAAGGCTAAGTATCTTAG
>NZ_JBGVBR010000129.1:0-4171 GCF_045225735.1 Succinimonas sp.
TTTTCAGACGCTTCGGTGCTCTTGATATGGTGCAGGGTGTAGTAGGCGCCGCCCTTGGCCATAAGCTCCTCGTGGGTGCCGGATTCCACAATGAGGCCGTCATTGATAACCATAATGCGGGAGGCGCTTTCAATGGTGGAGAGCCGATGCGCGATGACAAACACCGTGCGGTTCTTCATGAGATTCCCCAGGGCCTCCTGAACGACCTTTTCGGATTTGTTGTCAAGAGCGCTGGTGGCTTCGTCCAGGATCACGATGGGAGCGTTTTGCACAAAAGCCCGGGCAATGGCAATACGCTGCTTCTGGCCGCCGGAGAGCCGGGTGCCGTGTTCGCCGATTTCGGTCTTAAGACCGTCGGGAAGCGAGTCAATGAATTCCGTGAGACAGGAGGCGTCCAGAGCGGCCCTGATCTCCTCTGGCGTGGCGTCGGGCTTGCCGATCCTGATGTTTTCATCAATGGTGGTGTTAAAGAGGAAGCTGTCCTGGAACACGTAGGCGATCTTGTCCCGGAGGGAGGTAATGGTGTAGTCCCGGAAGTCCCGGCCGTCGATGAGCACGGAGCCGGAGGTGACCTCGTAAAGCCGGGGAATGAGACTCACAATGGTGGATTTTCCGCCGCCGCTGTTACCCACGAGAGCAATGGAAGAGCCCTTGGGAGCCGTGAAGGAAATCCCTTTAAGCACCTCGTTTTCCGGAGTGTACCCGAAATGCACGTCCCGGAACTCCACGGATTCCCGGATCTCCTGAAGCTCGGTCTTCTTTCCGGCCTGAGCCAGCTTGTCTTCCTCCTCGGTGACCGTGGGGGTGTCAAAGATCTCGTAAATGCGGCCCAGAGCCACAATAGACTGCTGCACCTGAATGTAGTTGTTGCCGATGGACTTCAGGGGGGTGTAGAGCATGATCAGGGCGGCCAGGAAGGAGACGAAGGTGCCGCTGGTGATAATGCCGTTTACGATCATGTAGCCGCCGCAGGCAATTACCAGAGCCACGCCCACTGAGGCCACGATGTGCATGAAGGGGGAGAGCCAGTTGGTGTCCCGGATCATCTTCATGCTCATTTTGAAGGATCCCTGAGCCGCATCCTCAAAGCTGTCCATCATGTGCTTATTGAGGTTGCAGCTTTTGATCACCTTGTTCCCCCGGGCCACTTCGCCGTAGAGGTTCAGGATGGCGGAGCTCAGGATCATGGTCTTCTGCATGATCTTCTTGATCTTCTTCCGGACGATGCTCATGGGGAGAATGATAAACAGCATCACGGCCAGGGCGATAATGGTGAGCTGCCAGGAATTCCAGAGGAGCACTCCCGCCAGAGCCACGGAGGAAAAGAATTTGGTGAGAAACAGCTTGATGTTGGAGATAAGCCCAGTGGCGGCCTGTTCCGCGTCATTGAAGTACCGAAAAACTATGGTGCCGGAATCGTTGGCGTCAAAGTAGCGGGTATCCATGCAGAGGAGCTTGGCAAAGAGCTTTCTTCGGAGATCCAGGGTAATGCGGTTTCCCACATAGCCGTTAACCCAGGCGGAGAGGTAGATAAACATGCCCTGGATGACGGTGAAGCCCACGATGATATAGGGCACCCAGCGGGAAAACTCTTCCTGCCGCTCCACCATGAGATTGTCCATGAAGGGCTTCAGAAACCAGGCGATGACGGCGTCCAGAGCTCCCACGGGAGCGGTGAGGAGCAGTCCCAGAAACGCCATGGCGAGATAGGGCCTCAGAAAGGGAAAGAACTTGGAGTAGGCGTCAAGGAATTCACTTTTTTTCAGGAGAGCGGGCATAGCGGGACTTCATCTCAGCAGGGCTGCTCCGGATAAATCGAGAGCAGACGGGAACCGGAAACAATATAAACAACGGTTTAATCATAAACCAAAGATCCCGGAATTTTCAAGAAAGCCGCCGGGAAAGAGCTTTCCCCCTCGCAAATTTTCCGAGCGGGGAATCAGCTTGACCTCCGGGAATTTTCAGGATAGCCGCGAAGAGCTTCCGAGCCTTGTGTGACAGGGCTTTTCCGGTTGTTCTAAGGCTTAATTTACAGGGAGTTTTTCAGATGCGGTTATGATAGGCGCTGTTTTTTGGAGGTTTTATGAAGGTTTTCTGTTATTTGCTGCCGGTTTTTTTGTGCTCCGGGTGTTCGGGGCTCGGCATTGGTTCCGAGGAGTACGGCTGCCGGGGGCTTCCCCCGGGATCCCAGTGCCGAAGCGCCCGGGAGGTTTACGAGCATCAGGGGCTCGTTTCGGAGACCCCGCTTCCGGAGGGGGCGGCCCCTTTATACCGGGAAGCCCCGGCCGGAACGGGACACGTCACCGCAGCGGAATATTTCGGGGACCGTCTTTACCGCTATCCCGGAGACACGGTGATCACCGTGGTGAACGGCTATACCGACAGCGAGGGACTGGTGCATTCCGGATCCGCAGTGCTGGAGAGTCTGGATAACGGCTACTGGTACCGGATGCGGGATCAGGGGGACTCCTTGTCCGGGGATAGTGAAGCGCCGGCGGCGACCCTGCCCCCGGAGATCACCAGAATTCCCTTCCGGGAGTTTCTTCCGGAAAAGCGCTGAGCCGGGAGCGGGAAAGCCGGCGCGCCGGAAAGGCGTTTTTAAAGCATTTTGGTTTTTCGGGCATGACGCTCGAATATTGTTGGACAAGGCTGCATGGCAGCTAAAGGGAGTTTTTTTATGAAAATATGGCATCGGGTTAACTGGGGGCTTATTGCGGCCGTTCTGGGACTTTGCGTGGCCGGGGACGTTCTCGCCGGCACCGGGGGTGATGAATTCAGCGACGTCTGGGAAACCCTTAAGGAGTGGATTCAGGGCACCCTGGGCCGGGTTATTGCCGGAAGCATGATTCTGGTGGGCATTGTGGCGGGAGTGGCCCGGCAGAGCATCAGCGCCTTTGCCGTGGGTATCGGAGGCGGCATTGGCATGTACAATACCCCTACCGTTATCGAAAGCGTGCTGTCTGCCTCGCTGGAGAGCCTTTCCGGGAGCGAAGCTGAAATGGTGAACAGCCTTCTGAGCTCCGGAATTTAGGGGAGCGGAGTTTTTTTTCCGTCCGGGGGATCCCGGACTTTCCCCCGCGGGGAAAGCCCGGGAGCGCCCGGAGCCCCTTGGGCCGTTGGGAGAAGTTCCGGCCGCAGGCTGGAGTGTCCCGTTTTTCCGGGGCGGTAATCCCTTCTGTGCGGCTCCGGTACGATTTTGCGTGATTTAAGCGGCGGTGTTGAGATGCGCCGGCCGCTTTTTTCGGGAGGGAACCCCGTTCCTGATTCTTTCCTGTCCTGATCTCCCTGGCCTTTTATATTTCCTATCCGGTCTTTGTTTCCTGTCTTTAGTTTCCTTTCTGTTCTGCCTCTCCTGCTGTTCATTGTCCTGCCTTGCCTGATTTTGGGGAGTCCTTTAGTTATCCCGCTTTTTCCTTGTCGGTTCTCCGGCTCCGGCGGAGGAGCGAGGGTTCTTGCGGGATTTTCCTAAGTCAGCATAACCCTGTCGGCTGACAGGGGACAGCATACGGGTGACAGCATAGCAGAGGACTGCATAGCGGAGTCAGAGGAGCTTAGCGTGGGTGATCCGTTTCTCCTGAGGGGAAACAATGAGCGCCAGCTTTGCCCCGGGGCCTGCGGTTTCCCGATCCTGCGGGAACGGCCAGCTTTCTTCGGAAAATGCCGTTTTATCAAGGCGTTCTCCGGCTTTGGCAATAAGCTCCTGGGGATTATCTCCGGAGAGGGCCGGCACCCCGGTGATGAGGACGCGGGAGACCTTGCCGTCCTTGAGATAGGCGGCGGTGAGATCCGCGGACTCTCCGGATTCCGGGAGCCTCTCTGCCTCGAGTCCGGCCAGAACCAGGATGGCATAGAGGAGATCCCGGAGAGCTGAGACTTTTTCAAAGGGGGATTCCCGGCCAAAGGAGAGCAGGCTGAACCCCCGGTTCAGAGCGGCCGTCAGGGCTTCCGGGTAGCCTCCCAGGAGGCCGTCCCGGACTCCGGAGGCGATGTCCGCGATATCAGCTTCGGAGACGGGGTTTTCGGAAACCAGCGTGAAATAAATGTTAAGCAGGGTGGCCGTGGCATTCAGATTGGGCGGGGTCAGCACCGCCCGGCGGCGGCCCAGCTCGTTTTTGATGGTGCGCACTGCGAGATAGCCGGCGTGGTAAAGAGCGCTTCCCGGCGGGGTGCC
>NZ_JBGVBR010000130.1:0-11096 GCF_045225735.1 Succinimonas sp.
TTCAGAAATTCCCGGTTCAGCCAGGTTCTGAGGGAACAGCTGCGCCAGGTATCCCGGGATTCGGAATCATTTAAATCGCTGTAGGGCCGGCATTCCAGAATGAACCTGCTGATCGCCAGGATTTCGTGTTCCTGACGTTCCAGTACTATCCATTCCACCGGGGTTTCAGAATCCGGGGCATTATTCTGACAGTAGCGGCCAAAGGTCAGGGTGTGGTTTTTAAGAAGATGACGCCGTGCCAGTTCTGCCCGGATTTTCTCTGCTGGTGTTCCGGTATTTGCTGCAGAATTTTCTGAATCTCCTTTTGAATAGCCTGCCGATGTTTCTGAATTATCAGAAGTCCCGATTTCAGAGGTCAGAACCTCCGGATCCCGGGAAGAAGCTTCCGGTTCAGCAGGGGCTTCCCCGGTCGGATCAGCGGGTGCTTTCCAGGTTGGTTCAGTTCCGGGAGCGGGGGTTTCCATGTTGCTTTTTGTCTGCGGATGTCCGGTTTTTCTGAGGAACGTTTTTCTTCTGAATTTTTGGGACTTGCTGCCGCTTCTGCTTGGGATATAACTGATAAAAAAAGCAACGAAGGCCCCAACCGTTGTGAATACCAATTCTCCCATCGCTTTCAGGCCGTTTACGTTATGGACATCCCCTGGTGCCATCTTGCTAGAGACACTGACGATGGTGATCAGCATCAGTATTGCCATAAAAGCCCCTGCGATCTCCGCCGACCTGCCGGTTCTGCCGCACCAGATACCCAGCGCAATAAAAAAAATAAACGCTGTTTCCTGTAATGCTGTCATGAGATTAGTTCTCCGTTCAAACAGTCTTCCGCAATTCATCCTTCTGAAATTGTAGCACACCATTCTCGTTGTTCAGGCAGGAACAGGGGGTGAAACATAGTTGCAGCGTCTCAGTCATTTTTGCAGTTAAACTAAAATTGTTGCCCAAATTGCTGCATAGCGTTTGCGATGATTTTAGTCCTTCATATTTTGTAACTCGAGTTTCCCGTGCCAATAGCAACGGTCATCCATTACTCTCAAAGATAAGCCTGAACAAAAATTCGCTCCCTTGACAACTCTGGTAATTTCACTTTAGCGATATCAGGTCATTCATGTTCGATTGGAGCCTCCCATGAAGCTCCGGAAGAATTTTCCCTGTTGCCGGAACCGTTCGTTCAGCATCTCATGGGCTGCTTGCATAGGCTTTCTCTATGTTCTTGTCTGCAGTGTTTTTCGAGCTTGCGAAGCCTGTCAGCCAGCTTCCTGAAGCAGCGCATCAGGGTATCGATGGCAACCGAAAAAGGGACGTACTGAATTTCCTTGCAGTTTCCATTAAAATCTCCTCGAACGATTGGATCTTGGCGCAGACGCTGATCATGGTTTCGCGGGCAATGATCGCAGGATACAGATTGGCCCGGCATTTTTTAACAAGCCCAGGTCGGTGCTCGGTATCGCCAGTGTCTTTTGCGGATTGGTTCTGGCGCCTTTTAAACACAATATTTGCCTTAATTGCGTCCGGACCTTTTGCCGTTGCCTGGTTTCGACTATGACAGAGAATGTCCGGTTATGCAGAGACAAAATTCAGGAATAGGGAAATCTTAGAAAAGGAGCAGGGCGATTTTCAGAAACAGAGCAGGATGAAAATTCCTGCCGGGCCGCGAGGTTCCCGCTCAGGATCCGGCGGGACGTTTCCCCGGCAGTAAAATTCACGTATCAGTGTTAAATTATCAGACACGGCTTCATGAAGTTTCTTAGTGATTAACATAAAATTGGTTCACGCGCTTATGTAATTCCGCGAGAGCAGGAAAACGATATGAACTACGACAGAGAAGACTCCGGCGGGGATACCGAGTATTTCATCGAGAACGGATACATCTACAAAAGGTCTAATATAAAGGCCAGCACCTTCAGGGCTGTAACGCTGGGGGTGCTTATCTGTTTTTTCACTGTCTTTTTCCTGAATTACTGCGGGGTCATGATAGCCGAAAAAAGAGCATCCTCCCAAAGCCGAAACACAGCCCATGAGTCCGGAAATGCAAGTCCCGAGTCATTGAACAGAAACCGGAACATCACTGATTGCAACACCGGAAATTCCTGCGCAGAGGCGGGCCGCGGCTTTGCCGAGCAGAATGACTATGAAAAAGCCGCAGTATTCTACAGGAAATCCTGCGATTACGGACATTACGAATCCTGCAGGGATCTGGTAGCTCTTTATTATGAAAACAAGGCGCAGCCTTCGCCCCATGACGATCCTCCCTCTTTGCTGAGCAAGGCCTGCTCTTATTATGAACCAGCAGGCTGTTTTATGAGCGGCGGACTGCTGCTCAGGGATTATCCGGATGATGCAGTTAAGCAGAAGGAGGCTTTCCGGTTTATAACAGAGGCCTGCGATTACGGTTTTTACTCTGCCTGCGGCCAGAAAGCTGAAAGCCTGCTGGCGCAGGGACGTCCTGTCCATGCTTACCGGACTGCCGTCGAGGGCTGCCGCAGGGATGATGTCAGGAGCTGCGCCATTCAGACCGTGATTTCCTTAAAGTACGGAATGTCGGACATTTCCAAACCCGACAAATACCGGCGCCTTAACAGAGGATGCTATGAGGCCGGAATGGACGAAGTCTGTTTTCTGTACGCCCTTGAGCTTCCCGACAGCAGCGCGGGAGACCGGGTTCTGGCCATGGAAAACGCCTGCCGGATCTCCCCGGACAGCAGGTACTGCAAACTCGCGGATCTTTTCCGGGAGAAGACAGACTCCGAAACTGCGCCGGATCTTAAGTCTCTTGCCTACCGGGAGCTTTGTCTGAATAAGGACATGGATTACTGCTTCAGGCTGGCAGCCCGCTACGAGCAAATGCCGGCTCTCTCCCCTGAAGCAAGGAGGGAGAAGGCGGCGGATGTCTACCTGGCAGCCTGCGGCATGAAGAACGAGAAGGCCTGCGACATGTACCGAAAATACCCGGGCAGCGGAGGACAGGAAAAAAACGGCGGAAATCTGCCGCCGGCTCTCCCCTGAGAACTTTTCCTGAAATATTTGGTTTAAAAACAGGTGTCCCATGATTGATGACAGCGATGACGACGGGTATAACGAAATCTTCGACGGGGAATCAGACTGGAATCCGTCTTCCGGAAGATCTGTCGGCACTTCTTCTGAAAGCAAAGGCCCCAAGGTTTTCAGTCATTCCCGGAGAAGCTCCGTTGACAAAATAAACTATAAGAAACCCCGGAAAGTTCTCGGTTACCGCGGGAACCCGGAGTTCAGTCCGTATGGTTTGATCAAGATGATAATCACTACGTTCGTCATCTGGGTCATGGTAATCATCTTTCTCCCGCCCATTATGAACGGCGAGATTAAACTGCCTTCATGGCTGATGGATTATGACGCTGAACGAGCCAAGACCCGTAAGGCAGCGCCTCCTGAAAAAGAGGAGGGTATCCCGAGAACCTGCCCGGGAAGCGGGAGAACCGCAGGAGCCATGCTGGATGACGGCCTTTATTATCTGGACAAATCCAGAATTAACGATGCAGCGGCCTGCTTCAGGGATTCCTGCAATCAGGGAAATCCCCGGGCCTGCAATAAATTTGCCGATCTTTTTTATGAGAATCTGCTGACTGAGAAAAACCATGACCTTCCTCTCAGGGCCCTGGAGCATGGCTGTTCTCTCAATGACGGCATGAGCTGCCACGGCAAGGCCAGATACCTGATCAGATTTTTCCCGGAGGACGCCGAAAAACAGCAGGAAGCCATGAACCTTATGATCCGGAGCTGCGATTACGGATACATGGGCGGGTGCGGCTACAGGGCCAGGAAGGAGCTTGAGGAGGGGCGCGAAAGAGTTGCCTACAGGACAGCAAACAAAGCCTGCAGGGCGGAAGATGCCATGAGCTGCGCCATTGCCGTTATAATGTCGATACAGCGGCAGGCCCCCATGCTCACTTCGGAGGAAAGGCTGCTGTATCTTAAGCAGGGCTGTGATGAAATGAATCTCAGCGAGGCCTGCTACTATTATGCTCTGGAGCTTCCTGATGACCTGAGGGCGGAAAAAAGCCTGGCTCTGGATCGATCCTGCGAGATCGATCCCGCTAAAAAGCGCTGCGACATTGCTGCCAGATTCCGGGAAAGCGGAGTTTTCAGAAAAGCCCCGGGATCATCAGAACCTGTATCTTCCGGAAGCCAGCCGCGATAACGATACCAAAGCCTGCCATACCCTGGCTGACTCGATAAGAATTCGCAGAAAATGTCCCGCAAAGCAGGGTATCGCAGGGCCATGGAGATGGAGGCATATGATATCGCCTGCAGGCAGCGGGATAAGCGAAAAGATTTCTAACCTGACAGCGAACCGGCGCGATATCCTGAAAGCATTGTTATTCTTGAACAGGTCTGGAGTATGCCGCTGTGTCAGGTTTGCGCGGACAGCTTACAGCTCGTTTCTCTCTCGGCCCGCTTCCCTCTGCCTTCGTTTTCAAATTGGCGTTATTCCTTTTCCGGTACCCGGAAGGCGAGCTTTCCGGTTTTGAGCAGGAAGAAATCCACCGCGCCCATAAGAATGCCGGCCAGAAGTCCGCCCACGTGGGCCGCATTGGCAATGCCGTTTAAGAAGAGTCCGGCCACCACAATCATAATCAGGGTAAAGGTGAAGAGCCCCGGTATCAAGCGCATCTTAGGCGGCAGATCCGGATGGCGGGAGAGCACGGCCAGGTAGCCGATGACGCCGTTTACCACTCCTGAGAGACCGCCGAAGTTTTCCGGAGACATTTCATGATCGGCGGCCAGAATGCAGTATTCCGCCACGTTTCCCGTAATGCCGGAAATCAGGATCAGCGCGAGGAGCCGGAAAGCGCCCAGATACTTTTCCAGGGGCCAGCCCAGTACGGCAAAGATCACGGTGTTGAAGCCGATGTGGGTGAATCCGAAATGCAGAAACGCCGGGGTTATCAGCCGCCAGTATTCCCCGTCATGAAATTTTGCCGCATTCAGAGACAGGGCGTCAAACACCGGCCGGCCGGAGGATCCGTCCATAAATGACTGCAGGAGAAATACCGCAATGCAGGCAACCACGGTAAGTCCGGTTAAAGTGCATATCCGGTTAAGCGGGAGGCCGGCGGAAACTGCCGGAAGATCAGATCCGGAATCTGAGCTTCCGGAATTCCAGGCGGCTCTGACTATCAGGTCTTCCGGATGCTCCTGGTTTTTCAGGAAGTTAAGCTCCTTCGTTACCAGAAAATCATCCTCCTCCTTAACGGATTCCACGATAAAAAGCTGATTGTCTTCTGTAACCCGCACCTGAATGCCCTTGCCGGCAAAGTAGTCCCGGAACGACAGGGCGGTGTTTCTGCTGGGGGTTTTCAGTATGAGCATGGCAATTCCTTCAGGGCGGAAGCCGGCTCCCGGATTTCCGGGGGCCGGTAAAGCGGGATCAGTCTTCGTTAAGGTATTTGAACTTCTTGTTTATGGAGGGCACCTTCCCCAGGGTAAGCATATTCAGCACGGTGTACTTTTGCACCTTTTCCCGGCGGCCCCGTTCCAGACTGCCGGCCAGATGGCGGAAGCTGTTTATGGTTCTGGCGTAGCCCTTTTTCGGGAGCACCTGGAAAATGGTTTCGTTGCAGGCCTTTTCCACCCGGGAGAGATTGGCCATATATATCGCAGCTCCCTCCGAGCTCATGACGGTGCCGCTGTAAAAGCCCTGACTCTGGGCGATATAGGGCAATGCGGCCAGGCGAACCTGAACCTCCGGCGGGGTTTTCCGGCGCTGACTTCCCTGAGGCTCCGGAATATCGCTGTAGCTCCAGCCTTTTTCGAACAGGGGGGCCACGGCGCAGGTGCGGAACCAGAGCATGCCTCCCGGGATCTGCACGGGGACGGGATCCTCCGGAACCTGCAGCTTGAATTCCTTGAACAGCTTTTTCATTTCCGGCAGGGCGTTTTCCTGTTCATCGTACTCCGAGGAGTAGACCGGCCCCCATTTGAGGGACGGCGGGGTGAGCACCCCCAGCCGGGGATTGTCGATAAAGGTGCTGATGACATTGCCGATAAAGGCGGCGCTGACCGCCAGATTGTCCGCGGCATTTCTGAAGATCTCGTTTCGGGTGCCCCATTCATCGGCATTCAGGGAGCCGGGACCCTGCAGCACGCAGACAAAGTCATAGTTTTTGACATTCTTGCCGAGATCCAGCTCCAGAGCGGCGGTAACACCGCCTTTTCTGAGCTCCTTGTGGCAGAACTCCAGAAGCTTGGAAAACTTGGTATGAATGATGTTCCGGGCTTCCTCCAGCGTTTTTTTGTCCGGGGAGATCACATAGATGTCCGCCAGAGGCTTGAAGCCTTCAATGAGGTCGTACACCGCCCGGAGATCCTCGGAGGATTCCACGTAAAGAACCAGCATGATCCGGCTTTTCAGGATCTCTGAAATGTTTTTCCGGGGCCGGGCGTCTCCCTCGAAGATCCAGGAAATGCAGAGGTGATCCCGGAGTTCCGAAAGAGGCCGCTCCGCCAGCAGATCCTGCCAGATAAGCTCTGTGGGGTAGGAGGTTTTTTCCATCAGGAATTTCAGAGTCTGTCTGGCCTGACCGCCCCGGCCGTGATCCAGAGTGGCTTCGGCGGAGCAGGTGAATACCTCCTTTTTGACCAAGGGAGCCCCTTCGTTCAGGGCCTCTGCCGGAAGCAGGGTGCCGGAGTACCAGAAGTCGGCGCTGCGGCGGGACTGCACAAAGGAGGTCAGCTTGAAGTTTTCCTTTTCCAGCCGATCCAGCAGGGGAACCTCAAAACCGGCCACCTGTTCCGGAATGGAGTTCCAGATCTGCTCCTTTCGGCTGAAGAATTCCTTGAAGGCGCTGCCGGTAAACACTGATTTCTTGAAGGCGATAAAGCTGAAGGCCGAGTCATCGGGGCGGGTTCTTTCCGGAGTGTCCAGTTCTTTGGCGTAGCTTTTCGGGGTCTGGCTGAACACGGTCCAGAGATCGCAGTTCAGGAAGGAATCCTCCATTTTCTTAAACAGCTGATCCAGCTCAAAAACCGGCCCGTAAACCTGATCATCGCACAGGATGAGCTCGTCATACTTTTCCGGATCCCGGACGTTTTCCCAGCCCTTGATGAAGCTGTTTACCGAGGTTCCCGGTGTGCAGCGCTCCACGATCTGGATGCCGACGCGGCCCAGGCTGGTCTGTTCTTCGGGAATCAGCGTCCGGGGCGTTACAAAAATGATGTCATGACACCAGGGAAGCAGGTTTTTAAGAAAGTGATGCGCGTAAGGGGCAACGATTCCCTGAGTTCCGGAATAGCTGTAGATTGCAAGTCTTTTCATCATTCATGTTCCTGTGGGATAAAACTCTGGTCTTTGCCTTCTCCGGAGGAGATTTGCCGCAAAGATCCGCCGGCATGTTCCGGCCCTGGCTTTATCCGAGATTCTTACTTCTTGAAACACTGTATTATACAGGCACAAATGCAAAAAAATGTTAACGGGGCGTGTTTTAGCATAGTTTTTGCTGTTCCGGACGGATTTTTGCCCGGGGAGTTCCCCGGGGCATTTCCCGCTTGCGGAGTTCTCCGCCGGTGCGGTTCTCCTCCGGCAGCCTTACCCGAAATGTTTCTTCTGATCATGACCGGATCGTGTTACCGCGCGATGTGTCAAAAATCTGAAAACGGTCACATGATTTACGGTAAAACTTTCATGTAAGTTGAGGGACGGCTCAGTTTTTATCCCGGGATCGGCTAAAATGGGAAAGTTGAGAGTCTATACGGAAGGTCTTGAAGCAGTGAGACCGGCTGTTTCCGAAATAATAAATTTTATGACGCGATGAGCGGTAACCAGAACGCCGCTTTCCGAAACGGGATAAGATCTGCGGGTGCATGGCACCGTGACTATGTTGTTGACTGCTGACCGTTTGTCAGGTTTTTGTGATGGTTAATTCAGATTCGGAACATACAGTTGAATACATAAACAGCAAGCTGGGAAAGATTCCCGGAGTTCTTGAGCGTTTTTCACAGTATTCCTGCCTGCCCGGCGGCTTTATGATCAGCCGCGCGGACGAGCACGGCGAGATCCTTTACGCCAATTCCCAGGCTCTGGAAATTATCGAATGTCATACTGAGGAGCAGTTTTTGGAGGTTACCGGAGGCAGCTGGCGCCGGCTGGCTCCTGATTTCGATATTTCCGTGGTGGATTCCAGTCTGTCTGGCTGGCGGAGGGATGGCGCCAGTTATGTCAGCAGATTTCATTTGATGGGGAACTGCCCGTCTCCCGGCCACTGGATGCGGGACGTGGAGCTTTTCTGCAGCTTTACCCGCGACAGGGATCTGGGCGATCTCGTTTTGTTTTTCATAGTGTTTGCCCGGGACGAAAGAGATATCCTGACTGACTTTCCTACCATGTCACGTTTCCTGAGCATATGCAACAATGCCCGCACCGTGATATTCAAGCGGGGCGATACTCCGGCCATGGTCTCCTTCAATCTTAACGGCCTTAAGATGTTTAATGAAAAGTACGGCATTTCCGGAGGAGACGCTCTTATTGTCAGTTTTGCCAATATCCTTAAGAAGCACTTCGGCATCATGCAGTGCTCCCGTTTCGGCGAGGATCACTTTTATGCCTATACCGGGGTCAGGGGGCTGGAAGAAAAGATTTCCCTGATTTTTGAGGAGATGGCGCAGGTAAACGACGGCAACACCCTTTCCGTGCGGGCCGGCATTTATGTGCAGGAATCAGAGGATGATCCGGTGAATGCGTCCCGGGCCTGCGATAACGCCAGAATCGCCTGCGATTATGAAAGACGGCATCATGAATCCTGCTTTGTCTACTATGACAAGAAGATCCGCAATGAGATTCTGAACCGAGACTACATTATCGGACATATCGACGAAGCTCTGGAAAAGGAATACATCCATGTTTACTACCAGCCGCAGGTAATATCCCAGAGCGGCAAGCTATGCGGGTATGAGGCTTTGGCCCGCTGGATCGATCCCGAGATGGGGATGGTGTCTCCGGGAGTGTTCATTCCGGTGCTGGATGATTATTCCCTGACCTACAAGCTGGATCTTTATATTATTGAGCATGTGGCCCGGGATCTTACGGAAGCCATCAGCCGGGGAATCAGCGTGGTGCCGGTATCCTTCAATCTTTCCCGTACCGATTTTGTAAAGTGCGATCCCTTTACCGAGATTATTTCCATTGCCGAGCGTTATAAGCTGCCCCGGGAGCTTTTCAAGGTGGAGATCACCGAAACCACAGTGATGTCGGACATCGATAAGATGAAGGGGGAGATCAACCGGTTTCATGAAGCGGGCTTCGATGTGCTTATGGATGATTTCGGCAGCGCCTATTCCTCTCTCAGTACCCTGAGAGATTTTGAGTTCGACGAAATCAAGATCGACATGGGCTTCATGCGGAATTTCGGTCCCCGTTCCAAGGCCATTATCAAGCCCATTGTGAACATGGCCAAGGCTCTGGGCATCCACACCCTAGCAGAAGGGGTGGAGACTCAGGAGCAGCTGGATTTCCTGAAAAGCATCGGCTGCGAAATGATTCAGGGGTACTATTTCGGAAAGCCGGAACCCTTTGAGGCGGCCATTGACACCGCAAAACGCCTTAACAAAAACTATGAGCTCCTCCTGCATCAGAATTCCAGCATGGTTTTCAGCAAGAACACGCAGAAGAAGAGTGCTGACAAGAATTTGCTTGCCCTGACGGACAACAGGGAGCAGGGGCTTATCCTTGAGAAAGTTGTTTCGATTTTCAGTAACGTGCTCAGCATTGATATTGCGAATAACGTCTGCGAGGAGATCGTCTCCAGCTATGAAATGCACCGGCTTTTGGATCTCGGGGCCAGCAATATCGGTCAGAAGCTCAAGGATGCCGTCTCCGAACTGGTGAAGCCGGAACACCATATCAGGCTTTTGAAATTCCTGGAGTTCGATACTCTTTCAGAACGCCTGGACGATGACACTGTTATCTCCTGCGATTTCCAGAGCGCGGTGGATGACAGCTACTTCAGAGTGGAGATCTTTGTTCTGGAGAAAAACGAAGAGGGGACGGTATCCCGCATTCTGTTCACCACCAGAACCGTGGAACCGGATCGGGTTACCCAGGAGCATTTCAGAACCGTAACCCATGCTCTCCGTCATGTTTACTCGGGACTCGTTGCCTTTAATCTTGACGACAGGACTTTTGTTCCGTATGTCATGCCAGTGTCCATGATGGAAAGAACCGGCGTAACCAAGCAGCCCTATGATATGGCCCGGAATTTCTTTATGGAGACCTTTGTCTGCAACCGGCACCGGGAGATGATGTTCCGGTTTACCGATCTTGATACGCTGGGAGAACGCCTTGCCGGGAAGCCGCTTATATATCTCAGGTATCAGAATCTGGCCGATGAATGGTGTGAAATGACCTATATTCCCTCCAGGATCGCGGACGACGGGCGGATTACCCAGGTGCTGACGGCGGTGCGGAATCTAGAACACGAGCATGATCAGCAGATCAACAGGCAGGTCTGGGATGTGAAGGAGGAAGAAGCTGGCTGAGATGGCTGAACGAAGTCCGGATTCTCTCTATGACAAGACTTAAAGCGAACAGCCGGGGTGATTCCCGGCTGTTCTGTTGTACAGGGTGGATGGAATGCGCAGCAGAGGAGGCGGAATGGCGGGTTCCGGAGCAGAAAAAGCCGCTTTTCTGAAGCGGCTAATATCCATCTCAGTCATGATTCCCCAGGATACCGGAGCGCTCACAGTCCCGGAAAAATGTCACTAGAATGCTGTGCCTGATTAATGGCCTTTAGAGTTATGTTTTGCGGCAAAATCCCTCCAGTATTCAACTTCGGTATTCATAAATTCCCAGAAGTTATCGGCAATTTTTTTCATGGTGCCCTTTGGCCCGTGAGCATTGCAGGAATAGACGAATCCGGTGACGCTGCTTTGAATAAATATGGGGAGGTCGGTTTCGAAACTGCCGATACAGTAGCAGTCCTGAGGAAAATCAAGATCCAACTCCTTGCTGTTATCATGATGAATAACGGTCGCTTTTGCAGGGCGAACGAATGAACTTTTTGTCCATTTTTCAATATTAGTAATATAGTAAACGGTTTGACTTGACAGTTTAATAAAAACTATGCTAAAAT
>NZ_JBGVBR010000131.1:0-2163 GCF_045225735.1 Succinimonas sp.
ATTAAAGCAGTTCATTCCTACGGCATCTGTTTCTGCAAAAAGGAATGCACCGTTGCGGGGAAAAAGCTGAAATAAAATCTCAAGGCGGGGCGGGGCTCTGCCGTATCATTCAGATAACATTGGTGTATTTTTGTCCTGCTGCATCCACGGGTATATCTTATTCTTGCTTCCCCGGGGTATTCCGGGGCCTCTTTTTTCTTTTGGCTCATCGGTCTTGGGCTTGTTTTTGCTCCCTTTGGGCCGGCCCGGAGAGCGCTTTTCCGGAAGACTGATCTTTCCCCGAAGCTCTGAGACTCACCGTCGTTATGAGATCCGTCTATGGCGATCCAGGCCTGAGAGACGTTTCTTTTCAGGCATTCATGAAGCCATTTTGACATGAAATCGGAACACTGTTCCGCGGTAATCCCCCGCCCGAACAGTTCTTCGTTCCCGGCTTCAGCCTCCTCCGCCTCATCTGCCCCCGCTCCGTTTCTGAAAACCGCACCTCCGAACTCCGGCTGTCCGGGCATTCCGGAGACTCCGCAGAATAATCCCCGACCGCATCCATGGCATAGTCCAGCAAAAGATTCGCCCCGGCGGCTCCGAACACCTCAAGAAGCCTTTCATATAAACCGTTCTCATAGGAGATCCCCAGGATGAGGGCATACATTCCCGGACGGAGGACGCGCTTCAGGGGATCCGCGGTTCCGCCATAGTAATTTTCCCAGAGATCCGGGAAATAAAACCGGAAATTCTCATTGGGATACATGGTCTTTTCGGTGGCAGCCCTGCCGATATTCATGCGCTTCAAGTCCCGCATTCTGGCATTGCCGGCGGCGGGCAGGAACACAAAAACCCTCCCGTCATGCTTATTGATATGGCCGTTCTCGGGAATGGGAATTTCCCGCTTTTCCCGGTAAATGTGAGACATAGGAGCTCCCCAAAATACTCCTACACACCGCCCGGCCCTGTCCGGCATTACGGACGGATATAATAATAATAATAAAATTATATCAGGCATATTTGACAATATCAAACCGCAGCACTGGCATTTGATTGCATTTTTCCGAAATAAATAAGAAAAGAGGCCCTGCTTTCGCAAGACCTCGTTCAATGATTTGCAGACAATACTGCTGCGCCAAACTATGCTGACAGGAACAGGGAAACGAAATTACCGCCAAAGGTTAATCTGTCAATTTGTCTCTTCGCTGTTCCGGCTCCCCGCTATTTGGGAACAATATTATGCCGGAGCGCCAGGCGGGTGAGCTCCACATCGCCGTTAATGCCCAGCTTCTTGAACACCCGGTAACGGTAGGAATTTACGGTCTTGGGGCTGATGGCCAGCTTGTCGGCAATCTCGCTGACCTTGTGGCCCTGCGCGATCATGACGCTGATCTGAAACTCCCGCTCCGCCAGAATGCCGAAGGGGTTCATGTCCTCCCCGACCTCATGCTTGCCGTTCCCCGGAAAACGTTCCAGAGCCATGCGCTGCGCAATGTCCGGCTCCAGATAGCGGCGGCCGGCGTAAACCTCCTGAATGGCCTTCAGCATCTCCTCGGGAGCAGCGCCCTTGGTAAGATAACCGGCGGCTCCGGCCTTCAGCACCTGGGCGGGAATGGGATCATCGGTATGCACCGTAAGCATGAGCACCTTGCCGTCGGGATTGTACCTGAGAATGCGCTTGGTGGCCTCCAGGCCGCCGATTCCCGGCATGCTCACATCCATCAGAATCACATCCACCTGATGCTCCCGGCACCAAGTTACGGCTTCTTCTCCCGTGGTGGCCTCTCCGAGCACCCGAAGGCCCCGGAAATCTTCCAGTATTTTTCTGATGCCGGCGCGAACCAGATCGTGATCGTCAACAAGGTATAAAGTAATCAATTTAAAACATCCTAAAAAAACGGCTCCGGTAACAGCTTTGCCGATGACGGCCGGCGGTATCTTAAAACGCGGCGGCAAATCAGACGGCAGCTGTTATCGCTGCCATTATGTTCCGGAATGGTTCATCCGTCAAACTCTCCCCGCAAATTTTCCCTTCCCGGGGAGACTTAAACAACCGCCAGAGACGGTATTTATCGGTTCAGCAACAAAAAAAGGCCCTCCCTCAGGGAAGGCCTGCATGCATTATCAGCCCGCGGGTTCGTCAGGTTCCTTCTGCGCCGCCTTCCCGGCCTTGCCGGAAAT
>NZ_JBGVBR010000132.1:0-48749 GCF_045225735.1 Succinimonas sp.
TAGAGGATGTACCGAAATAACAGTTTAAATTAACAAAAGCAACAGTTTAGATTAATTTATAACAACAGTTTTATTTAACAAAGTACACTAGGTTCTTCAGCATTCTCTTAATGTCATAGAACCTTATCATGGCGAAGATCTGGAGGGCGATATCGGTAATAAACAGGAACCCCGCAATCAGCGAGGCTATGATTAAGGGAGTTTTCTCGGATTCGGGAATACTGCCGTGAACGTTAATATTGGTTACCGCTAAAAACATCAGGACAGAAGTTAGTGGCACAAGAGCAATTATGAGGAGCAGAAGAGCTATTATCATGGCGCGGGCTCCCCGTCCCTTGGCTGACCAGTCCTGGTATTCCGCCCCCTGGCTGTCCAGGATGCTTACGACCTCCCCAGCCAGCGGCAGGGATTTAAAGACGATTACGATATGCACTACCGCGGCAGCTGTCCAGCAAAACGGCAGCAGGATCCCGCCCAGAGCGAGAACAAATAAGGAAATCACCATACGGGACATGGATTCCATTCTCTGGTTCAGGGCGCGGAGTCTCTGAGGATCGTTAACGGGGCGTCTTCCGGGGCGATTTCCGGAATTGCCGGAATTTCCCGGGCGTCTGTTCCGGTAAGGATCTCCGGCTGGGGAGCCTCCGGAATTTCCTGAATTGCCCGGGCGTCTGTTCCCATAAGGATCTCTGCCGGGATTGCCGTAATTGCCGGGATTTCCGCCGGAAGCCGGAGCTCCGCAGATGCTGCAGAAGCGATCGCCGGGCATCAGACTGTTGCCGCATAAGGAGCAGAAGTTCCGGCGCGGGGGCGGCTGCCTGCGGTATGAGTCTTCGGGCTCTTCTGAAAAGTCATGCGGGGTCTGCCTGGGATCAGGGGAAGATCCGAACCGGGAGTCCGGAGCTGTTTCGGCGTCATCAGAAGAAAACTCCGGGCGCTGTTCCCGGGGATCCCGGCCCGGGGGCGGCTCTCTCCGGTTCCGGGGATTCCGGTAATCTGCTCTGCTGTCAGGAGTTATGCGGTCTTCTTCGGAACCGGTGTCCCGGTTTTGATCTCGGAATGTCCGGGAGAGGTAAATGCCGCAGCGGGGACATGTTCTCGCATTATCAGGAACCTCATTGCCGCAAAAGGAGCACTTCATCAGCTGTACCTCCTTGATTATTATCTTCTTTTCGGCTTTTTAACAGTCTTGCCATCAAAGTAAGGGACGGGATCGGCCATGTTTTTAAGCTTCCTTTTAATGTCGCGGAAAATTCTCGCGGCATGGATCTGCAGGACGATGTCTGTGATTAAAAGGAGAACATCAATCACTCCGACGATGCAGAGGGCGACTTTCCCGGATTCCGTAAGGGGAGCGCCTCCCCTGTTTCCCACCGCAATGCCCATTGTTAAAAAGAACATTGCCACAAAAACGCCGATGAAAATCAGCAGGGTTCTTATTATGACGCGGGCTTTTCGTCCTTTAGCTGACAAGTCCCAGTATTCCGTCCCCTGACTGTCCAAAAAGCTGACGACATCCGGAATCAGCGGCACGGATTCTAAGAGGACTGCGGCGTGTACCATTCCGGCAATTATCACCAAACAAAAGCCTAACCCGCTCAGGGGGCGCAATAATTCGGCATACTCCATTCCGGCAATTATCGCCACGGCAATTATCACCAGAAAAATGGCTATCCCGCCCAGGCCGAGACACAATTCGGCAAGCACCAGAGAGGACATTAAATCCATTCTCCGGTTCAGGGCTCTGAGTTCCTGAGGTTCGTTAACGGGAGGATTTATGTCATTGCGGGGATATCCCGGATTTTCGTCAGGTACCTTGGTTCCGCAGATGTTGCAGAAGCGATCGCCGGGCATCAGGCTGCTGCCGCATGAGGAGCAGATGTCCCGGCGCGGCTGATTTTTCCGGGATGAAGCCTCGGGCTTCTTCGGAAGGTCATGCGGGGGCTGCCAGGGGGCAGGGGAAGGTTTGAACCCGGAGTCCGGCATCGGTTCAGCGTCGGGGCCGGAGATGCCTGAGGCTTCCTCCGGAGCTTTCTGGGCAGCGTCAGCGGGAGAAATCTCCGAACGCTGTTCCCGGGGATTCAGGTAATCCTGGCTGCCGCCGGGGCTTACGCTGCCTTCAGGGCTTATGCGGTCGTCACCGGAGCTTATGTCCCTGCTTGGTTCCCGAAATGTCCGGGAGATATAAATGCCGCAATGGGGACATATTCTTGCTTCATCAGAAACATCCTTGCCGCAAAAGGTGCACTTCATCATACCTCCCCCTTAATCCTAATGCTGTCTTATCTCCTTCCCCTGGTTATATTATCATCGGAGATCCGGGGGTAAAACCCGGCTTAGGGTGATTTTGCGAAGATCAGCGCGGAAAACCGGCTGAAAAGCGACACTATGAGACAGCGCGGATTTTCAGAGGGGCAAACCCCGGGGCCTTTGGGAAATGCCGGATCCGGAGAATGACAGGCTCAGGCCAAAAATTCCCGTCCGGTAACAAATGCCGGCGGCAATATCGGGTAGAATAGGGCAGCCTCTCCGGAACAAGGAGAGCATCGCAAAACCGATTTTTTTTTCATGGAAGATAAAAATGAATTACATGAAATCAGCGCCTCATGCGGCCTCTCTGGCGCTTCTGTTCTCCGCTGCGCTGCTTCCCGCCGTGTGCGCCGCAGAAGAGGCTGCCGCCTCTCAGGAGCCCGAGGAACGGGACGTGTTCGGCATTATCAAGACTGCCGTCAATAATAATGACCGGGATCTTTTTCTCACTGCCCTGAGCTATCCCCTGTCCCTGTGCATTAATAACGAGCTCAAGGTTTATCAGAATGCGGAAGCTCTTAAGGGCTTTACTCTGGCTGAAATTATCGGAAGCCAGGAGCTTCTGGCTAACCTTAAGACCAATCTGGACGGCATGAGATCCGGTGAAGCCTTTGAGGTGGCCTACGACAATTATCAGGTTAAGGGCGCGGGGGCCTATGTTTCCGATAAGGAGATGGTCACCATAAACTTTACCGATAACCGGGGGATCCATGAGATGAACGGCGGGGGCTGCGGCGGAGTCAGGGTGCCAAAGCTGAATTTCTGCGGCGATGCCGAACAGGATGCTCTCATCAATATGCTGGCTCTCCGGAGCTTCTGGATGTTTAACCGGGGCGTTTATGAAAACTTCCGGGATCACGGCTATTCCCGGCTGGAAATGACGCCGGGAGAGATTCGCGCCGGCGGCAGGTACGATTTCATATTTGAAGGCCAGAAGCTCAATCTTGTCCGGGATCCCTCCTCCTTCAACAGCGCTCCGGTATTTCATGACGGCAGCAGGGAATATCTGATTCTGGCCCCGAAAGAATTCGGCGCTGAGTACTGCAAGTATCCGGGACAATGCCGGCCGGTGCCGTATATTCATGTGTTTTCCAAAAAGAAGGGCGCCGAGAGGTGCGATCCCGGTGAAATCGTGCTGGCGGAAAAGCATACTCTGAACTTTTGCCCCTTCGACAAGACGTTTAATGCCGAGATTCGCCTGTTTACCGAGGGCTTCGGCTTTGATCAGCCGGATCTCTTTAAAAACTCCTACGGGAATCAGGCCGGAGATATCTCTCTTTCCTTTGAGGAACGGACGGTGAAGACCGTTCCGGAGGGATCTCAGGAGGGTTATGACGAGACTGTTACCTTTGCCATGCTCTCTCTGAATGGGGAGAAGCTGGAAACCCGGTACTCCCTGCATCACAATCTGGTATTCCAGTCCGGGGACACTGAGATTCTGGCCGTTCCCGCCGGCGATTACGAGAAGGCCAATCCCGATACCTATAATCTGGGCTGCGCCGGAGAGGATGTGTGCGTCCGCCCTTTGGAAAAGATGCTGCTTTTTGTGAGAAAGGGCAATGGCAACTGTCACCGGCTTTCTCTGGATCGGAAGTGATAATGCAGAAGGATTTAGCGCATGAAATTTTGTAATTTTACTACTCTGAAAACATTTCTTCCGGCCGCCGGGTTTCTTCTGGGGCTTCTTTCCCTGAACGCCGCTGCCTCTGCCGCTGACGGAGCTGACCAGGATGCCGTTCCGGAGCTTTTTAAGACCATTACGGCAGATTACAGGGCCCGGATTCCCGAGGGGCAGGCCCCGCTCCTTTATGCTTCCTTCTGTCCGCGGGATCCCGAGGTTCAGGCCGCCATTGACTACTACGTCATCCATAATAACCGGAAGCGCATCTACATGGATAACATCCAGGAGGCTCTGAAGTCTCAGGTGCGGCATGCCGACTATGTCAGCAATAATCCGGATATGAGCGTGCGGTCCTTTCCGCTGGTAACCTGGCTTTACAATTCCATTATCTGGGCCGGGGAGCCCATGAAGTTCTACTATCTGGTGGGCGGTTCCTGGGCCGCGGCTCCGATATTTAACATCACCCCGGATCGGGAGGCGGCTCCCACGGGCAGGCTGGTGATGACCTTTGCCATGGGGGACAGCTACAATCTTCTGGATACGGGAACTCCGGATTATCAGAGTCCCGGGGGCTGCAAGGAGGATAATTTCTGCATGGCCCGCATGGGGGATTTCAATCCCTACCGGAAGATCATGATGATTACCAGAGAGGAGGGCTCCTGCTGGGCTTATGTGTATCATTCCTCCCGGGCGGATGCGGAATATACCGTGGCCAATGACATCGGCCGGAATGAAATAAACTTTTTCGCGCCCCACGGGAATTTTGTGTTCAATATCCTCCATAAGGACTGGGCCAGCCGGGACGGCAAGGTTTCCGCCTCCATCACTCATGATTTGAGCACCCTGACCATTGATGGCGTTAAGTACAAGATGATCCCGGGAGGCGGCCCTTGGAACAAGAGCGTCTGGTACCTGAAGGGAAAGGGGCCCGATCATGAGAAGTGGTTCTATATGTACCCGGCCGGGAATCCGGATCGGGTGTATGACCAGAGCACGCAGCTCACGGCTCATGCTGCCGGGAAGCTGGTGTTTGTGATCTTTAACGAATCCACTCTTGATAACGGCTTTTCCGGATCCCAGCGTTATATCCTCTATCCCCGGGTTAACCCCCAAAACAAGAACGGCGCTCAAAATAAGACCGGCCCCAAAAATAAAAAGAAGTAGCGGTGCTGCTCTTTCCGGAAGTTCCTGAAAACGGCGCTGTCCTCTCTCAGCGGGGACAGCGCTTTTTAAACAGATCGGGGGAATGCCGGAGATCCGGATTGACTTTAGTTCCGGCTCTTCAAAAAAGCCGGATTTTTGGATCATGCGGGCGTTTTTGGAGACTGCAAATCATTATTTAAAATAATGAGCGGAATACGCCGATTTTTTGGGCCGGATCAGAGAATGATTTCCGGAACCCGGTTAAAATCAGCAGAATGCAGGGAATTTTTTCGTGTTTTTTTGCGTGTTCTCTGTGTATACCGTTGATTATTATTAATATTAAGTGTTAAGGAGCAGATTAATGATTACCAAGGCTATCATACCAGTGGCAGGGTTAGGGACGAGAATGCTGCCGGCAACGAAATCCATCCCCAAGGAGATGCTGCCGATTGTTGATAAGCCGCTTATCCAGTACATTGTCAATGAAGCCGCGCTGGCGGGGATAAAGGAAATTATCCTGGTTACCCATTCCTCCAAGAATGCCATTGAAAACCATTTTGACCGCAGCTTTGAACTGGAATCGGAGCTGGAAAAACGCGTTAAAAGACAGCAGCTTAAGGAAATCAAGTCCATCTGTCCTCCTGACATTTCCATTATGCATGTGAGACAGGGGGAGACCAAGGGCCTGGCTCATGCCATTTCCAAAGCCAAGCCTCTGGTAAGAGGAGAGCCCTTTGCCATTATTCTCCCCGATGTGATGATCAATCAGTTCAAGTGCGATATGAGAACGGACAATCTTAAGGAGATGATTGATCGTTTTAATGAGACCGGACGGAGCCAGATCATGGTGCAGCCGGTGCAGCTCAGCAATATCAGCGCCTACGGAGTTATCGATACCGGCAAGGCTTTCCGGGACAAGTGCTTTGAAGGCTGTATTTTTAACGAGAAGGCCTATCTGGAATCTCAGGAAAAGAGCATTCCCATTGTAAATCTGGTGGAAAAGCCCGATGCGGATGACGCTCCCAGCAATTTGGCCATCGTGGGCAGATATGTGGTTTCGGACAAGATCTGGGATTATCTGGAAAACACGCCTCTGGGTGTGGGGGACGAGATCCAGTTTACGGATACCCTGCGTCTTATGTGCCGGGATTACCCCATGGATGCCGTGCTGATCAAGGGAGACAGCTTCGACTGCGGATCCAAGCTGGGCTATATGAAGGCCTTTGTGGAGTATGCTTTGAACAGCCGGAGATTCGGAGCTGATATCGCCGAGTTTATCAGGGAATCCGGCCTGAAATAAGGGGCATGAAGGATTTCCATCCCCTGCGGCGCTGCCGGAAGGCAATGCCCTGAAAAAGAGAGCCCGGATAATCCGGGCTTTATTGTTGCTTTTCGTTTTTTTTAACTCTGAAGCTCCGAAAAGCTCCGGCGCTCCCTTTAGTTGGAGCCCCCTTTTTTGTTTACTGTTTACGAGGAGAGCTTTTCCAGCGCCCTGACGATCCAGTCATAGCAGGTCTTAACTGAGCTTATTTCCACCCTTTCCTCCGTGGTATGGGCCCCGAATACGTTCGGCCCCACGGACACGATGTCCAGATCCGGCCGGAGATTCCTGAGAAGGCCGCATTCCAGTCCGGCATGGATCACCGTGATCCGGGGCTCCTCTCCGGTGATTTCGCGGTAGGACGCAGTCATGATCCGGCACAGGGGACTCTCATAAACCGGCTCCCACTGGGAGTAGCGTTCCTCAAAGGTGATAACGGCGCCGGCATCGGCTGCGGTCTTTTTAAGCCGGGACGCCAGCATTTCCTTTCCGGCCTCCGTGGCGAAGCGGCCCAGAATGAAGGCCTCCGCCTTGCCGCCGTCTAAGGAAATGCGGCCCAGATTGCAGGAGGTCAGAGGCTGTCCGTCGGGAGTTCTTTCCAGAATTCCGGTATTAAGTCCCCGGAGATTGATGATGTTGGCTGTATCCTGAGCGGAAACCATAATGTTTCTGTTGGGCGCCCGATCAATCGTAATGGAGATATCGGGATCGGTATTCCGGTACTTTTCGGTAATTCTGGCGGAAATATCCTCCAGAGAATCCAGAGCTTTGTTTATCAGAGCCTCCGGCAGGGCGATTTCCGCCCGGCCGCTGCCGGGAATGGCATTTCTGACCGTGCCGGAGTTCAGGGAGCTCAGATTCACCTTGATATCCTCGTTGGCCAGCGAGCAGATCAGGGTGAGCAGGGCAGTGGCGGCATTCAGGCTGCCCCGATCCGCCTCCATGCCGCTGTGGCCGCCCCGGCCGTCAGCCACGGTAATGGCAATGGTGCCGAAATCCCGGGGCACCTCGGAGATCTCCGGGGTGTATGCAATGTTCAGAGCCAGTCCGCCGGCGCAGCCGATGCAGATCTCTCCGATATCCTCGGAGTCAATGTTGATGCCCAGACTGCCGGGGATATCATCAGGAGTCAGGGCCAGGGCTCCCTGCATGCTGGTTTCCTCGGAGACGGTGAATACCGCAGCCAGAGGCGGATGCCGAAGCTCGGGGGCGGTCAGAACTGCCAGAGCCAGCGCCATGCCGATGCCGTCGTCCGCTCCCAGAGTGGTGCCCTCTGCGGTAACGAAGCCGTCCTCGGTAATGACTGCGGATATGGGATCCCGGGAAAAATCGAAGCTAAGCCCCTCCTCCTTCACTCCCACCATGTCCATGTGAGCCTGAAAGAACACCCGGGGACGATCCTGAAGCCCCGGAGTGGCGTCAGCGGTCAGAATAATATTTCCGTCCGGGGTGCGGGAGCTTCCGAGACCATGTTCCCGGGCTATTTCCAGCAGAAGATCTCCGATGCCGGCTTCATTTCCGGACACCCGGGGCACCTTTGCGATGCGGCTGAAGAAATGCCAGACGGAGCGGGGCTCGAGTTTTGAGATAGCGTTTTCCATGACCATGCGTTCCGAAACTGTTTCCTGAGCAGGAAAGCCGAGAAAAAATCAAAAGCAAGTATAGTCACTTAGAGCATCCCTGACAAATAAGGTTCTATTTTTTCAGAAAGCAGCCGGGGAGGAAATGCGGAAAACCGGATCTGCTTCATAAATCCGGCGGGGCAGGACTTTGCCATAGCTTCAGACTTTCAGGAAAGCAAAAGGGAACGCCGGAGCGTTCCCTTTCTGATGTGATCCGAAATGTCTTGCTTATTATGCCGGCCTGAAGCCGTCAAGTCCTTAACTGGCCCCCAGATGCAGCAGAGCGGAGTGAGCGTAGAACAGTCTGAGCACCCTTTCGTCATTGGGGTCTACCAGAAAAAGATTATGAACCCGGTTTCTGGTGCAGCAGCACGGAGATCTGTAAATCACGGGAGCCTTGCGGCTGACATCCTTTTCCGCAACTGGGAGAACAATCTTTCTTTCGCTCTGGCTTTCTTTGTTTTCAGCGCTCATTTTGCGTTCCTCCTCGGGCAAATTGCGTTTTCCGGTTCCTGTAAGTACTTAGCGGAAATAATGCCGGAATCTTTAACAAAAATCTTATATCCGTTCTCCGGGGGAGACTCCCGCATTATACACCCTGAGCGGGTTCCCGCCACACCTGATTCCCTCCGGCGTAATTGTTCTGTTTCCGGAAGGCGGAGCGTTATCGCTCCCGGGGCAAAATCATGGTATTCCTTACGCCTTGCGGTATAATGGAGGTTCAGGAACCGGTTTTCGGCTTTCCTTTTATTTTACAGGCATTTTTTCAGCTTCCGGCACCTTGCGGCATCCATCTAAAGGAGGACGGAAGCCCGAAGCGCTCCCATGGGCAGATCAAGGGGAAATCAATGACTTCTGAAGTTTTGGAAAAGGATCAGAATCTGAGCGAGGTTCTTTTTAAGCCGACGAGAAAAACCAAGGAAACCTCTTTTGTGGCAAACTCCGCCCCCGAGGATCCGTCCGTAACTGAAAACTACTGGTACAGGCACTGCCATCTCCCGTACGCCGGCTGGCTGGGCCTCAATCTTATCGAGGTGAAATCCGCTCTTTCCCGCATTGCGGCCTCTCCGAACCGGAGAACCCGTCCCCATGCGCTGGACACGGTTTACGAATATGGCCCCGGCAACTGGGTCTATGAGTTTTCCATGCTGGGAGTGCGCTACAGCGAGATGGGCGAAAAGGCGGCTCAGGCGGAAAACCGCGAAGAGGCCTTCAAAAACTTTCGGCTCGCGGAGCTCTATTTTCTGGCGGCCTCCTATCCCTACATGGTGAATGACGATCTGGCGCAGCAGTCTCTTTGTCAGCATTATCGCTATTATCGCCGGGCGGCCCAGTTTGCCAACGGGGATTTCGAGGAGATCCGGTTCAAGGTCAAGGAAGCCGAGGCCATTGCATTTATTCATACCCCGGACAAAAATGCCGTATGTCCGTACGTGATGATATTCAGCAACTACCAGAATCTGTGCACGGAATATCTCAGATATTACAACGATTATCTCCGGCCGCTGGGCATTGCCATGGTGGCTCTGGATCTTCCGGGGGTGGGGCTTTCCGGCAAGGTGAAGTTCAGTCCCCATCTGGGCAAGGTGCACGAGGCGGCTCTGGATTATATTCTGAATCATGTGCTTTATCTGGATCATCACAATATGGGCATTCTGGCCCAGCGCATGGGGTGCATTGCCGCCCTTCAGCTGATGATCTCCATGGGTTCCCATGTCCGGGCGGCCTGCATGGTTTCTCCTCTGGTGGACGAATTTCTCATGAGCAAGGCTCTCGCCAAGGCGCCTCCGATGATGCGGGATGTGATAGCGAACCGCATGAACGGCGATTCCTCCCTGTGGGATAATTTGATTCCCCTTCTGCAGGCCTATTCGGTGAAAAAGCAGGGCATTCTGTCCGGCTTCAGCACGGATATCCAAATGCAGGTAATGGGGGCCAAGGCCGACTTCTTCTGCTCCAAGGCCGATATGAAGCTTACCGCCGGCGTGAGCCGCAAGAGCGAGATCGTTGAGGTTACCGGAGACAGCGGCACTGATATTTTTGAAAAGATCATGCATAATTCGGTGGCATTCTTCAAAAAGAACCTTCTGTGAGCGCTGAACGGGATGCGGTGAAAATGGCAAACAAATCAAAAACAGTGGTGATTAAGCTGGGTACCTCCATGCTTACATCGGGTACCAGATATCTGGATTCATCCCGCATGATTGAGCTCGTGCGGGCGGTTAAGGCGCTCCGGGATGCCGGACACCAGGTGCTGGTGGTGAGCTCCGGCGCCATTGCCGCCGGCCGGGAGGCTCTGGGGTTCCCGGATGTCCCCCGCACGGTGGCGCACAAGCAGATGCTGGCCAGCGTGGGGCAGACCAGTCTCATGATGCGCTGGCAGCAGCTTTTCGCCATCTATCGCATCAGCGTGGGACAGGTGCTTTTGACCCAGGCGGATCTGGAGGAGCGGGAGCGCTTCCTGAATGCCCGGGATGCCCTGGAGGCTATCGTGGGGCAGCATATTGTGCCCATTGTCAATGAGAACGATGCGGTGGCCACCCGGGAGATTAAATTCGGGGATAATGACAATCTTTCCGCCCGGGTGGCGGTGCTGGCGGATGCCGATATGCTCATTCTGCTGACGGATCAGCAGGGCCTGTTCACCGCGGATCCCCGTTCCTGCCCTGATGCTAAGCTCATCCGGGAGGTGCGGGAGATCACTCCGGAGATCCACGCTCTGGCGGGAGACAGCAAAAGCGGTCTCGGCACCGGCGGCATGAGCACCAAGATCCAGGCGGCGGAAATCGCAACAAGGAGCGGCATCGAGGTGATTATCGCTTCCGGAGACAACCCGGCTCTGATCCCGGATCTCGTTGCCGGAAAGGGCGACTGCACCAGATTCTGTCCGGAAACCACCCCCCTGGAGGCCCGCAAGGCCTGGATTCTGGCAGGACAGAAGCCGGATGGCATTATTACGGTGGATGCGGGAGCCGAGAACGCGCTCCGGAACCGGGGCGCCAGTCTTTTGCCCAGCGGCATTACCGCCGTAAGCGGAGAGTTTATGCGCGGGGCGGACGTGATTATCGCCGCCGGGGACGGCCGGGAGATTGCCCGGGGGCTTTCCCGCTATGACTCCAGAGCTCTTGACCGGATCAAGAGGCATGGCTCTGATGAAATTGAAGGTATTTTGGGTTATGAAAACGGGTCTGTCGCAGTGCATCGCGACGACATGGTGCTCATGTAAGAGGATTAAATATGATTTCTATTGAGGAAATGGGCCGCCGCGCCAAGGCAGCCTCGCAGGTGATGAGCGGCTTTCTCCCCCGGGATCGCAGCCGGGCTCTTCTGGCTGTTAAAGATGCCTTGTGGCATAAGGCTCCGGAAATTCTTACCGCCAATGAACAGGATCTGGAGGATGCCCGGAAAAACGGCATCGGCGAAGCTTTGCTGGATCGGCTGACCCTTAATGTGAAGCGCATTGACGGCATTATCGAAGATATCGGCCATGTGGCCGCTCTCCCGGATCCCACCGGGGAGGAGTTTGACTCCCGGGTTCTGCCCAACGGTCTCAGACTCCGGAAAAGGAGAGTGCCTCTGGGGGTTCTGGGGGTTATTTACGAAGCCCGTCCCAATGTCACCTCGGACATTGCCTCTCTGGCCATCAAGACCGGAAACGCCTGCATTCTCCGGGGCGGCAAGGAGACTCTGAGAAGCAATCTCCTGATCTCCGAGACCATCAGACAGGGACTCCGGGATGCGGGTTTTCCGGAGGATGCGGTGCAGCTTATTTCCGAGCCCGATCGCGAATATGTGCATCAGCTTCTGAAGCTGGACAAATACGTGGACATGATCATTCCCCGGGGCGGTCAGAAGCTGCAGGATCTTTGCCGCCGGGAAAGCACAGTCCCGGTGATCATCGGCGGTTTCGGCGTTGGGCATATTTTTGTGGATGCCTCCGCCGATCAGGAAAGGTCGCTGCCCCTTATCGGAAATGCCAAGCTGCAGAAGCCCAGCGCCTGCAACGCCGTGGACACCGTGCTGGTGCACCGGGACATTGCCGGAGAGTTTATTTCGAAGCTGGGGCGTTATCTCGCTGACCGGGACGTCAAAATGGTGGCTCATGGCGCGGCTTATGACCTTCTCAGTGCCGTTGCTCCGGAGAAGACCCGAGAGGGCGAGGACGGGGATTTCGACACGGAATGGCTTTCTCTCACGGTTAATATTGCCATTACCGACAGCCTTGACGCTGCAGTGGCTCATCTCCGGGCTCACGGCGCCGTGCATTCTGATGCCATTCTTACCAATGACTACCGGAATGCTCTGGCCTTCATGAATGCCGTGGATTCCGCCTGCGTCTATGTGAATGCTTCTACCAGGTTTTCAGACGGGGGACAGTTCGGCCTGGGAGCCGAGGTGGCCATTTCCACCCAGAAGTTGCATGCCCGGGGACCCATGGGACTTCTGGAGCTTACCACCTATAAGTGGATCTGCGAAGGGGACTACGCGATCCGGGAGTGATGCTCCTGTGTTTTGAGATAACCGGAATTTGAGTAACCTGAAGAATAAGATGCGGCGGGAAGGTAGGCCGCATCCTTTTTTTTCAGAATCTGATGAAAGCTCATGCGGGCATCGGAAGTTGCGGTATTACCAGTCAAATCATCTTAATCATCCCATCCGCCGTATTTGTCAAAAAAAGGTTTTCAGAGTAGAATAACCCCGCTTTTTAACTGATCCGGAAGTGAAAATGCCCATTTCCCCAGAACTGCATTTTTCAGCCGGATGACCGTTTCCAGACGGCAGCTATTCTGTTTAACCACGCTGAACCCTGTTTACCTATGAAAATCATTGATCGTATTACCGGCAATCCCTTCAGAATGCTGGGAGGCTGCAGCAACTCCGGCGCCAGAGAATTAAGCTCCAATGCCGGTAAATTCAAAGCCTTTTCTTCTGTTAAAAAGACGGTTTCCTTCCCCGCTGATTTTGAAAGGCTGTTAGGCCCGGTTTCCCGGACTGTTCAGGAAATGGAAAAGGCCTCTCTCAGCATCTCCACACCCGAAAAGAAGCTTGCCGCCGGCATGTTCTGGTTTTTTCAGAACGAGCTTTTTACCGGCACCGTGGCCGGACTTCTGGCCGAGGGCAATGCCGTGGAGGCTGCTCTGGTGCTTAAGGCGGCCATCAAAAGGGACAAGAGCGTCATCGACATGCAGAATCTCATGATTCTCAGCGCAATCCGGGGAGAGTATGAGGACGCCATTGAAACCGCTCAGACGCTGTACGGCCCCCGCTGCACGGAATTTCAGAAGCTCATGACTGAAATTCTGACCGTTAAGAAGCAGTATTACGTTACCGAGTTCATCGACGCCCTTCATGAGCAGGGTATTAGTCTTAAAGACCATATCCGGAAGCCCGATCTCCTGAAATGGCAGCCCTGGCTTAAATACGAGGCCGAACTGGAGCAGAAGACCGCGGCCGCTGTTTCCGTGCCGTCTCAGGCCAAGACCCCGGAGCTGTCTGAGGCTGCCACCGCCTTTGAGAAACTGACAGCGGATCTTTATTTTGTCAGAACCTCTGATGAGGCCTTTAAGCGCAAGAATCTGAAGGATTTCCTGCGTCAGAAGATGACGCTGAGGATCAGCTCCGTTTCAGAGGATGACGCCCGGAAAGCCGCTCTCCTTCTGGAAAACTTTAAGAAGGAGATGCGCGGCCGGAAAACTGAGCTTTCCGAACAGATAACCGCCAAATCCTGCATGCCTCTTTTTCTGTGCGCCGAAGAAATGAGAATGGCGGTGTGCGATGTTTTTATCGACATGTTTCTGGACTCTTTAATGTCTATGAGAGAGTGTTACGAGGATTATCCTGGAGATGAAATAGCAGAGCCGGATCCGGCAAAGCTCAGAAAATTGCTGGACAGTAATGACTATATTTTCAGAAATAAAAGCCTGATTTCCTTTTGGCATGATGCTGCAGGCTTTATATCAAAAAACGCCAAGGCGGCTAATCTCGGGAAAGAGCTCTCCGGGCAGTTAAGGGAGATCCTGGATGTTTTTGCCAGGGCGGCATCTTTTATAAAGGAAGCAGAGAACTTCAGATCCGGGGGTAATAAGGATCCCGGGGACTGTTTTTCCATGATTGGCGAAATCACCGAAGGCACAATGAGCAATTTCACGTCTTTGCTGGCTGATGCCAGCGAAGCTCTGCAAATGCACATAGTGGCTTTGGCTCTGAAACTGACCATGAGCAAGCATAAACCTATGGGAAAGGCTTCCGGCTCTCCTTTTGACGATGATGATTCCTTTGACTTCGACTTTGATGATGACAACGAAGACGATGAAGATGATGACGATGATTACGGCTATGCTCCGGAGAAGAAGAAACCCCGGAAGAAAAAGGCCATGAACGGTAGAAATAATCAGAAGAAAAAGAAGAAAAAGAAAAGATAATCAAGAAGACAATAAAAATGACGGATGCGACTATTGCTGACATTTTATTGCAGTACTGGCAGGGAGCTCTTTTTCTGCTGTTTTTCATATGGCTGCTGATCATTACCCTGGTGGTGTTCCGGGGAAATGCGCTGTCCCGGAAGGATCACTGCCTCCTCAAGGAGGAGCTGGGCAAAAACAGCCAGTCCCTGCAGGACAGCATGGCGGCCCTGAATCAGAGCTGCCAGGACGAGCTCCGGGGGCTTATGAAGTACGGTGACGGCCTTGAGGAACGTCTGGCCGCTCTGGAGGATCGGGATCTTGAGAGCGCGGCGGAATATTCGGGACTGCTTTCGGAGGTCTCCGCCATGGTGCAGCGAGGGGACAGCTCCTCAAGACATGCGTTTTATCTCCGGGTGGCGGAGGAAATCGTCAAGATCCAGAACAATCTTAATCACATGGGGCCCGAGGTGCGGGGCCATAAGCAGCTTCTTAAATGCAACGAGAGGCTCCGGGATGCCATGCTGGCCGATGGCTACGAGTTTGTGGATCTTCTGGATAAGCCTTATGCGGAAGGGATGAAGGTTTCCGCTACCTTTATGCAGGACGATAATCTCCCGCCGGGGACTCAGGTGATCCGCAAGGTGGTTTCTCCCCAGGTCAATTACAACGGCCAGCTCCTGCAGATGGCCACGGTGGTGGTGGCGCAGAATGCCGCGGATCCGGAGGAATCATAGGAGCCCCTGTTTAACGCAGTTTTCTTTACGCAGACTTTAATGCTGCTTTCAGCCCAAATGCTGTTTTCAGCTATGTTTTTTTACAAAATGGCCGGCAGTTTGAGCGGCCGGGGATTTAACGCTGTTTTCCGGAAGGGGCAGCGCTTTTTTTAACGGGAATTCATATGCCAAAAATCAAGTACGGTATCGATCTGGGAACTACCAATTCCTCTATCGCCACCATTTCAGACAACAATCCGAAGATTTTTATAACAGACACCAAGGAAAGCGTCATGCCGTCCTGCGTGTCCTTCTCCAGAAACAAAACCGTAAGAGTCGGGGTGCAGGCTCTTAATGACTACCAGTCTGAGAAGAAAACCGCTGTCATGTCCTGGAAGTCCGGGAAGAGCAATGCCTTTGTGGAATTCAAGCGGGGCATGGGCAGCGACACCGCCTATGAGAGCTCCTATATGAAGCGTTCCTTTTCTGCCGAGGAGCTTTCCGCGGAGGTGCTCAAAAAGCTTAAAACCTTTGTTCCCGAAAACATTTCCGATATCGTCATCACCGTGCCGGCCAAGTTTACCGTAAATCAGAAAGCAGCTACTGTCAAGGCAGCGGAACTGGCCGGCTTTAAGCACTGCGAGCTTTTGCAGGAGCCTTTGGCCGCCTCCTTTGCCTACGGCCTGTCTGCTGACGTTAAGGACGGCGTCTGGATGGTGTTTGACTTCGGCGGCGGCACCTTCGATACGGCTCTGGTGCATGCCAGCGAGGGCATTCTGCAGATTTTTGACACCGAGGGCGACAGCTACCTGGGGGGCAAGGATCTGGACTATGCCGTGGTGGAAAAGGTGATAATCCCGCACCTTCAAGAAAATTACGACCTCGGTGATATTCTCCGGGACGGGGCCAAAAAGAGCATTCTTAAGGACTCTCTCAAGATCTATGCCGAAAAGATCAGAAAGGAGCTTTCCGCAAAGGACAGCTGCGAGCTTCTCACGGATCTCGGCGATATCGGCTGCGATGATTCCGGCGAGGATATGGTTATTGACGGCGTCTTTACCCGTGAGCAGGTTTTTGCGGCCATGGATGATCTCTATCAGAAAGCAGTGGACATGTGCAAAAACCTTTTGGAAAGAAACAAGATCAAAAAGGAGCTCCTCACCAAAATCATTCTGGTGGGCGGCCCTACCTTCTGCCCTCTGGTGCGGGACAAGCTCCGGGAACAGATCAGCCCCAATCTGGACTGCTCAGTGGATCCCATGACCGCAGTGGCTGCCGGCGCCGCTCTTTATGCCCAGAATATCGAGGCGACCGCAGAGATTTCGGAGCAGGATCTCAAAGATGCCATTAAGCTGGAAATCACCTATGAGAGCATGAGCGTTGACGAATCCGAATGGGTAGCCGTAAAGCCGGTTTCCGCGGTGCCCGAGGGCTTTGAGATTGAACTCACCCGGGGGGACGGCGCCTGGTCATCCGGCAAAATTTCCGTGGATGCCGAGGGCAATGTGGCGGAGATCTTCATGGTGAAGGATCGCGCCAATACCTATACCGTTACCGGCTTTGACAGGAACGGCGGCCGGGTGCGGGTGTATCCGGACTCCATTACTGTAATTAACGGCACCAAGGTGGCCAGTGCCGTGCTGCCCTTCAATATCTGCTACAGCTATCTGAATCCGTACGAGTTTGCCGGCGGGAGCGGCATAAATAATCTTATCGCGCCGTTTTCCGGGCTGGAGAAAAACAACCCGCTGCCGGCGGCGGGCAGAAATGATGATCGCAAGGCGCCCCGGTACATTATCGCAAATACCGATGATAACCTGACCATTCCTATTTATCAGGCTGACTTTACCATCAGAAACGAATCTCAGGCTCTGTGCTACGAGCATGTGACGGATATTGTGGTCAGCGGCAGGGAAATCGAAAAGGACATCAATATGGGGGATCCCGTGCACCTTACGCTGAAGGTGGACACCTCGGAAATGATGGAACTGGAGGCCTATTTTCCGGTACAGGATATCACTGTCAAAAAGAAGGTTGAGATAAACTCCCGCCTTACCGATGAAGACGCTACCAGAGAAATAGCCAAGGTGACTGTCCGGATCAGCGAACTTCTTGGAGAGATGAATGATGCGGGGATAAATACCAAAGCCATTGAGCGCAAACTCGCAGAGTGCAACAGGGACGTAGTAAGATTCCAGCAGGGGGACAAATCACTGGAGTTCCGGGCCATTTTGCAGAATGTCCGGCAGGTGCTGATTCTGGCGGATAACTACTATCTCAAGCATGAAAGGGAGCTTTTGAAGTTTTTCTTTGCGGATATTAAGACCAAAAGGGTTGATCCTGATGAAGAAGAGGTGTGGCAGGAAGAATATCTTACCCGCATTCCGGGAGACGATGAGATGGATACCAAGGATATTCAGGAGCTCCGGGCGCTGAGAGGAGACCTGGTTTCGGCGTATAACAAAAAAGCCGCCAGAGTTCGTAATGCCCAAGTGCTGCAGTTCTGGTATGAGAGCGGCTTCTATCGCAGTTTCAGCACCGGAAAGCAGATGGCTCCTCTGCTGAAACAGCTGAAAGACATCGGTTTTGACAATTTTGATGATCCCATGTACTTGAAAGTGGTAACAGCTATTGAAATGCTGATCCCCAGAGAAAGCATGTTTAATCATCAGGGCTTCCTGAAGTAAGAGTCTTTCATAGCCGCTTCGCTAACCAGCGGGCAAAGCGAACCCGACAATGGCCCCGTTCTCCGGAACGGGGCTTAGTTTTCAGGAGCGGGGAAACCGGCTCCCGCCCCGCCTTTTTCTCTGCTGCGGCGCTTTACTTCGGCGCTTTACTTCGGCACGATCTCGATCTTCACATCAAAGGTGCGGGTGCCGTTATCCGTGAAGATCAGCCGTTTTCCGATGCCCCGGGGCGCATCTCCTTCATGATGGGACACGAACAGGATCTGGGTTTCCCCGTTCTGCATCAGAAATTCCGCGAAACGCCGCACGAGCTCCCGGCCGAGTCCGTCCAGCCCCTGCAGGGGTTCGTCCAGAATCAGGAGAGGAGGCTGCTTCACCAGCGCTCTCACAATGAGGAGGAGCCGTTGCTGCCCGAAGGAGAGGGAACGGAAGCTGGCGTTTTCATAAGCGGAGAGTCCCAGGAGGCTGAGCCATTGCCGGGCCAGGGAAATCTTTTCATCCCCGGGCTGTTCATAAAGTCCGACGGAATCAAAGTAGCCGGAAAGAATCACATTAATCACCGGGGAGCTTATCCGGTAGTCCAGATGAAAGGCGGGACTGACGTAGCCGATATGCTTCTTGATGTCCCAGATGCTTTCGCCGGATCCTCTCTTGATTCCAAATAAAGTGATATCGTTGCAGTAGCTCTGGGGATTGTCTCCGGTTACCAGGGAGAGCAGGGTGGATTTTCCGCAGCCGTTGGGGCCGGAGATCTCCCAGTGCTCATAGGGATTAACCGTCCAGCTGAGCTTGTTCAATATTACATGATCTCCGTAGGCCACGGTAACGTCCTTCATGACAATGAGAGGCTGGGAGCGATCCAGAGGGATCTGGCAGTCCAGAGGCACCCGGGGAAGAGCGCAGATCTTAGGGAGCTTTTCATAATGGGTGAGCTGTTTTACCGAGCTGTCCTCCAGGATTTCGTCCCGGTACCCGAAGCGGGCGAGATCCCGGCTCATGACAAGTCCCAGATACTCGCTCCTTGGGGATATTTCCTCAAAGCGGTTGGTATTCACGATAACGGAGGCTCCGGCGTCATAGATGCGGGTCAGAAGATCCTGAAGCTCCTTCCGGGCCGCGGGATCCAGACCGTCAAAGGGGGAATCCAGGAGGATGATGTCCGGTTTTTTCAGGAGAGCTTCAATAATCAGGGTCTTTCGGCCCTCTCCGGAGGAGAGCTTATGGTAGGAGCGATCCAGAGCGTAGGAGAAGTTCAGAATGTCGCAGAGCCGGCTGATTTCCTGGGTGTCATCAGAGATGGCGGCAAACATTTCCCGGGGCGTAAAGCCGGTTTCAGCCCGGGGATCATCGCTGTTTCTTCTTTCAAAGTCCTCCTCCATCAGCTTTATCTGCTTTTCGAAGGAGATGGAGCTTATTTTGAGGCCGGAGGGAGCATTGCCGAAGAGCAGTTTAAGCTCTCCCTCCAGAGCTCGGGCCAGCAGCGTTTTGCCGCTGCCGTTGGCCCCCACGAAGGTTACATAGAAATGATCGGGCAGGGTGAGCTTTTTAATGGTAAAAAACACCTGCCGGTCAGAGGTGTTATAGGTACATTCTTTCCACTGATACATCGGTAAATCCCCGTTTTGACTGATCAGGGATATTATAGTTCATCGGGCGGAGAAGAGATCCATAAAGGCGAAGCCGTCATCACCCGCGGGAACGCTGCGGGCGCTTTTTGATATGCTGCCGTTATTGCTGTCCTTGCTGTCCTCGGATTCGTCTCTGCCGTCTTCTGTCCTGCCGTTCTGTTCTCCCGCGGTTTTCTCTTCCGCGGTTCCCGGCTCGTTTTTTTCTTCCCCGGCCTCCGGATCCGCAATGTCATCCGCCGGCAGCGGGGGCTGGCTGTCCTCCAGCATCTGAGCCTCCTTGGGATCGATGTTCTTGTCGCCGATGTGAATGGCATCCCCCAGGAACCGGGGCTTGCTGTTCCAGACATGGAGATCCAGCACGCACCTTATGCGGGCAAAGAACTCCCTGATGTCCGTGGTGAAGATATTGTCAGTGCTGCTCTCAGCATTGAAGCCCACGGCATTGATGCCGTGCTGGCGGGCAATGTAGATGGCCCTTTCATTCTGAAAATCCTGACTGATGACGGTAATGTTTTTCTGCCGGAAGATCCGCTGAATTCTGACCACGCTGTCCAGAGTTCTGAAGCCGGCATAGTCCAGATAGATGCGATCCCGGGGCACCCCCTTGGCAATCAGCGCCTTCCGCATCTGCCGGGGCTCATTGTAGTTCCGGTGGGAATTGTCTCCGGATACCACGATGTAGCTGATTTTGCCGGCATGATAGAGGTCGCTGGCGGCATTGATGCGGGCCGTCCAGAAGCCGTTGATGCCGCCGTGCACCAGATACTTGGAGGTACCCAGCACGAGGCCGGTGCGGTTGTAGGGGATGGCGTCTATTTCGTGGAGATCGTAGGTGTAGGCGGACATGCAGGAGATCTGCACCACCATGGTCAGCAGAAGAACGCAGAGAAAAAGCGCGATAACGGCGAAGCAGTAGAGCACGATGTGCAGAAATCCGGAAAATTCATTCTTAAAAACTGACATCGTGCCACCAGTTATCAAAGCACGTGGAGCACCAAAGGCACCTTGGAGCCTTCGCGGTAAACGGCATTCATCTTATCTTCGTCCGGCACCCTGACGGTGACATTCAGGGTGAGATATTTGCCGCTTTTGCTGGTGTTGCCGGGGATGATTTCCGGAGCAAGCTTCATCTGTTCCGCAAAGAAGGCGCGGACATTATCATGAAGATCGCCGGAATTCACGCCGATAAACCGGAATTTAACGGAGCAGGGGAATTTCAGCACTTCCCCGAATGCGGTAGTGGCCATATTGCTTTTCTGCCTCTTAAAACCAGCCGGACACGGTCAGGTACATCTGATCCCACATCCGGGACATGAAGCCGCCCTCGGCTACATCGCTGAGAGCTACCAGGGGGATCTCGTAGATCGCCTTGCCGTCCAGAGAAAACGTCAGGGTGCCCATGACCTGTCCCTTGGCAATGGGAGCCCGGAGGGGGGATTCCTTCATGACATAGGTGGCCTTGATGCGCTTTTCGCTTTCCAGGGGCACGGCGAAGGACACGTCATGCAGCGTGCCCAGAGGCACCTCGCTGACGTCGCCGAGACGCACCTCCTTTTTCAGGAGTGTCTGGCCGCCGGCCAGAGGGCTGTAGGGCTCGTAGAAGCGGAGTCCGTAGCGGAGCAGGGCCAGGGAGTTGGCGGCCCGGGACTTTTCGGAAACATCGCCGATGACCACGGAAATAAGCCGCATGCCGTTTTTGTCGTTTACGGCGGAGGCTACCAGATTGTAGCCCACCTGACTGATATGGCCGGTCTTGATGCCGTCCACATGAATGGAGTTATCCCAGAGCAGCCGGTTTCTGTTCACCTGCTTGATATTGTTAAAGGTAAATTCCTTCTGGGAATATATCTGGTATTCCTCCGGAAGATCCTTGATAAGAGCCCGGCCCAGCACTGCCATGTCATAGGCGGTGGAATAATGGTTTTCGTTATAGAGGCCGTGGGAATTCACAAAATTGGATCCCTTGAGTCCGATGCGCTTGCCCCATTCGTTCATCAGGGAGGCGAAGGAGCTTTCGCTGCCGGCGATGTATTCGGCCATGGCGATGCAGGCATCATTGCCGGACTGAATGATAATGCCCTTGTTCAGCATTTCCACCGGCACGGTCTTGCCCACCTCCAGGAACATCTTGGAGGAATCCCCCAGCTTTTTGCCCCAGGCATTTTCGCTGATGGGCACCATGTCGTCTGCATGAATGCGGCCCAGCTTCAGCTCCTGGCCGATAACGTAGGAGGTCATCATTTTCGTGAGTGAGGCCGGATCGATGCGCTCCTCGAAATGCTCTCCCAGAAGCACTCTGCCGGAGGTGTAGTCCATCAGGAGATAGGCCCGGACGTCAGGACGGGGAGGATCGGGGATCTTCTGAGCCGGAGAGGGAGGCGGGAGGGCGCTTTCCTCCGGAGCCTGCGTGCCCGTGTCTGCCAGAACAGATCCGGAGACTGCTCCCGTGAGCAGAAGCGCGTTCAGAATAATCTTAGTCATGTTACCTCCTGTGTTCCTTGTCTGTTTCGGAGTCCCGGGAACAGATCCTGTGATTTCAGCCGGCCGTAAAATATGCATTCTTATAACCCAAATCCTTTATTTTAGCAAGAACGGCGGCGGCCTCCTTTTCAGTAAGAGGCCCCACCTTGACGCGATAGGTGTCCCCGGTCTGCTCCACCCGGGAGGTTTTGCCGGTAACGCTGGTGACCTGGTGGGAGATCTCCCGGGCCTTGTCGGCGGAGGAGGTGGCAAACACCTGAATGTAGGGCTTAAAGCCGTTCATTTCCGCTTCGCTGGTCTGATTGCTGATCTTGCCGGGGTTAATGTACTCCACCCGAACCTTGCCGGTGCCCGGACCTATGATGCCGATATGGGCGGCCGCTCCCTTGGAGAGATCCAGAATGCGTTTTCCGTGAAAGGGGCCCCGGTCGTTAACCCGGACAATGACGGATTTATTATTGGCCAGATTGGTAACCTTAAGGTAGCAGGGCAGGGGCAGATTCTTGTGGGCGGCGGTAAAGCCGTTCATGTTGTAGTGTTCCCCGTTGGAGGTTTTCTGTCCGTGAAAACCCGGCCCGTACCAGGAGGCCAGGCCCTCCTCGGTGTAGCTGTCAAGATTGCGCCAGACCTGAAAATTCTGCCCGAACACCACGTAGTCCTTGTTGCCTCTTTTGCTGAAGGGCTCTCGGGTGATTTTGGCCCCCTTGACTCCGGCAATATCCGGCTCTTTGCTCTGGGGCTGGGGACAGCGGTTGCCGGCTCCGGTGCCGTAGATGCAGCCGGAGGGGGCTTTTTCTCCGGTTTCGGTGACCGGAACATGGGATGACGAGCTGCAGCCGAGAAATAAAGCGGTAAAAAGCAGCATGCTGGCAGAATGGATAATTGTTTTCATGTTCAAGCTTCGAGATGCAAAAAACAAGTAAAAATCCCGGCCCGGGAGTCCGGCACTGCCGGAAGACCCGGGCCGGGCTTTTCCGGCTAAAGCGGGGGATTATTTCTTTTTCGGCTGCGATCCGCCGGAGGGCTTTTTGGCGTCCTTTTTCTTGCCGGGAGCCGGGGCTTTCGCCGGCTTGGCCGGTTTTCCGGCGCCCTCCGCCAGAGCATTCTTGCGATTCAGGTAGCCGTCCCGGATCATCTGGCTCAGCTGATAGACGCTCATGGCGTACAGAGGACTCCGGTTGTAGGTGGTGATCACCCGGAAATTGTGGAAGGCGAGGTGCCAGCTGTAGCCGTGCTCCTCGTCAAAGCGCAGGAGCTTTATGGGCATGGTGTCCTTGAAGCGTTCCGGCACGAAGACGCCGTGCTCCCGCAATTCCGCGGCCGTGCGGGTATCCTTCATCGTTTCCGTCAGCATGAGGGCGGCCTTGTCCGCATCCTTTACCGTGGTGGGGACGGTAACCTCCCAGTTTTTCTTCCAGCCGTGATCCTGAAAGTAATAGGCCACGCTGCCGATAATGTCCCATTTGTTCTTAAAGAGGTCGATATGACCGTCATTGTTGAAGTCCACGCCCCATTTGAGGTAGCTGGTGGGCATGAACTGTCCCATGCCCATGGCTCCGGCATAGGATCCCTTGATATCGCCGTACTGCCACCCCTGCTTATTGGCCAGCTCCACGAATCTCGCGAATTCGCCGCTGAAGTACTCCGCTCTCTTGGGATATCTGAAGCCCAGAGTGTACAGGGCATCCAGCACCCGGAAGGAACCCATGTTCTTGCCGTAAAAGGTTTCCACGCCGATAATGGCCACAATGATTTCCGGGTTTACCTGAAACTTTTCCGCGGCCTTGTCGATAATGGTTTCGTTTTTCAGCCAGAAATCAATGCCCTCGTTAATGCGGGCGGGCACAATGAAGTTTTTGCGGTAGATATACCACGGCTTAGCCTCATAAGGTCTGTCCATGGTGCTCAGGATCTTTTTCTGCAGCTTGGCCTCGGTGACGGCAGCGGTAAGATCGGCGAGAGAGACCTCGTGCTTTGCGGCGAGATCGGCCAGAAGAGCCTCGTCCTCTGGGGTCAGGTCTTCTGCCAGAGCGGCGGTTCCGGCCAAAAGCAGCAGGCAGGCCAGTCCAGATAATATTTTCAAGATATACTCCCAACCTTGCGGTTAATGTGCGGGTTAATGTGAGCGTTTTATTCGCGCTTTAAAGCTGCGGTTTTGGCCGCGCTTCCGAATACAGTTCAGAGATCCGGGTAGCTTTTGCGTTCCTTGTGGGTATGAATGGCCATAATTATACCGAAACCTGCTGACAGAGTAACCATGGAGGTGCCGCCGTAGCTGATGAGAGGCAGCGGAACCCCTACCACCGGCAGGATCCCCGAAACCATTCCGATATTTACAAATATGTAAAAGAAAAACGTCAGGGAAATGGCTCCCCCCAGAAGCCGCGAAAAGGTATTGTCAGCTCTGAGGGAAATATATAGACATCTAGTGATAATGTAAAGGTATATGCTCATCAGAATGCCAAAGCCGATAAGCCCGAACTCTTCGCTGAACACGGCGAAGATGAAGTCCGTGTGGGGCTCCGGCAGAAAGTCCAGCTGTGACTGGGTGCCGTGGAGCCAGCCCTTGCCGTAAACGCCTCCGGATCCGATGGCGATTTTGGACTGAATGATGTGATAGCCGGTATTCCGGGGATCGGACTCGGGATTCAGAAAGGTCAGGATGCGCTGCTTCTGGTAGTCGTGCATGACGAAGTTCCACATAATGGGGAACAGGGATCCGGCCAGAATGATGCCGGCGGCGATCCACCAGATGCTGATGCCGGCCAGAAAAACCACGAACATCCCGGCGGAGGATACCAGAATGGCCGTGCCCAGATCCGGCTGTTTGGCGATAAGCACCGTGGGAATGGCGATGACCGCCAGAGCGGCCACCACCTTCATGAATCTGGGAGGCAGACTGTCCTTGCTGAGCAGGGCGGCCACAGTGATGGGCATGACGATTTTCAGAAATTCCGAGGGCTGAATGCGCATGAACCCGATATTGAGCCAGCGCTGCGCTCCCTTGCTGACATCCCCGAAGAACATTACCGCAAGAAGCATGGCAAGACAGATCCCGAAGAGAGGCCAGCAGAACCTTTCAAAGATCCGGGGATTTATCTGGGCAATGAAGATCATAAGGATAAAGCTGAGTCCGGTGCGCAGAAGCTGCCGGAGCAGCATTTCGTAATGCTGTCCCGAAGCGCTGTAAAGCACAATGAGGCTGAGCCCCAGAGCTGCCAGAAGACCGCCCATAAGAGGCATATCGATATGCGCCCGGTGTCTCAGAGGAACCTTTGCGACATCAAAGGGGCTGTAGGATTCCTGATTTCCTGCCATTTAGTTTTTCCTCTTTTCCTTCATTTTTTCCAGATCCTCCTGCTCCTCCGCCGCCTGATACTGCTCCTTGAGGGCTCTAAGCTCGTCCGCTCCGCAGGGGGTATCCCGGATGCGGAAGTATTCGTCCAGCATGGCCCGGGCGGTGGGGGCGGCCACCTTGCCGGCCCCGCCCATGTTTTCCACAATTACGGCCACCAGAACTTCGGGATCCTCCTTGTTGGCAAAGGCCACAAAAAGGCCGTTGTCCCGGTGGGTCTCCCGGAGAGCGCCGGCATTGTAGCGGGCATCCTGCTTGATCCCCACGATCTGGGCGGTGCCGGATTTGCCGCAGACGCTGTAGCTTGTGTGAGCGAAGGCTCTTCTCCCGGTGCCCTCCGGACCGTTGATAACAAGGCACATGCCGGTTCTGGCATAATCCCAGTAGCGGCTGTCCTTAACCGGCAGGGCGATGGCGCTGTCCGGCGGGATATAGATGTTCGGGCTTACTCCGGTGGGATCCCGGGCAAACTGCAGGAGATGGGGTCTTACGTTTCTGCCGTTCTGGGTCAGAATGGCATGGGCCCGGGCCAGCTGCAGCAGGGTGGAGGTCCAGTAGCCCTGGCCGATGCCGATGGAGACGGTGTCTCCGGGCACCCAGTCTCTTTTGAAGCGTTTCTTTTTCCAGCTTTTGGTGGGCATGTTCCCCAGGGATTCCTCATAGATGTCGATGCCGGTGCTTTTGCCCATGCCGAACTGGTTCATGTAGCGGCTGATGCGGTCTATGCCGGCTCTGAAGGCCAGATCGTAGAAGAAGGTATCCGCCGAAATCTCCACAGCCCGGAAAATGTCCATCCAGCCGTGGCCCCATTTTCTCCAGTCCCGGAATTTATGAGAGGATCCCGGCAGCTGAAAAAACGGCCCGCCGAAGAAACGGGTGGAGGTGTTCACCAGATCCTCATTGAGTCCCATGATAATCATCAGGGGCTTGACCGTGGAGGCCGGGGAGTAGCCGCCCTGAGTTACCCGGTTGATAAGAGGACGGTCGGGATTGCTGAGAAGAGCTCCGTATTCCCGGGATTTAATGCCTCTTACGAAGGGGTTGGGATCATAGGCGGGGGAGGAAAACATGGCCAGAATTTCGCCGTTTCGGGGGTTCATCATGACAATGGCCCCTCTTTTGCCGTGGAGGAGATGCTGGGCCTTGAGCTGCAGGCGGGCGTCGATGGTGAGGGTGATGTCGTTTCCTGGGGTGGGGGAAACCAGGTTCAGGGTGCGGATCTCCCGGCCCCGGCTGTCCACCTCCACCTCCCGGTAACCGGAAATCCCGTGGAGGAGATCCTCGTAGTACTTTTCGATGCCCTGCTTGCCGATGTCGTTGGTGGCGGCGTAATTGTTCAGCTTCCCCCGGGCCTCCAGCTGGGTGAGGTCATCGTGATTGATGCGGGCTACGTAGCCGATGGCGTGGGTAAAGGTCTCAGAGTACGGGTAGTAGCGCTTGAGCTTGGCCTCGATGCGGGCTCCCGGAAAGCGGTACTGATTTACGGCAAATACCGCCACCTGTATTTCGTTAAGATTTTCGGCAATGGTTACCGGCAGAAACTTGCGCTGGTAGCGGGAGCGATCCAGAATTTTGGCAATGTCGTCATCGTCCAGCTCCAGCTTCAGAAGATCCTTCAGGGCGGCAATGTCATCCCGGAGGCCCCGGGAGTTTTCCGGCACGATTTCTAGACTGAACAGCGGCCGGTTGTCAGCCAGAATAATGTGATTGCGGTCGTAGATAAGTCCCCGGGAGGGGGCCTGCGGCACCAGCTTGATGCGGTTGTCGTTGGCCCGGGTCTGGTACTTGCTGTAGCAGATGACCTGAAGATAGGTGAGATTTCCCAGCAGTACCAGGGACAGCATCACCATGAACAAAAAGGCCACAATGAGCCTTTTTTTGAAAAGCCTGCGTTCAAAATCGTTGTTGCGCGGCGGTCTCAGGCGCCGGGAACTCAGGAAAAACATTATAAAAAATTATTCTCGATGGTAGGGAAGGTTTGCGGTAATGCTCCAGGCCCGGTAAAGACTTTCCGCCATGACGATGCGCACCAGAGGATGGGGCAGGGTGAGCCGGGAGAGAGACCAGCTTTTTTCCGCGGCCTTCTTGCATTCCGGGGAGAGGCCCTCTGGGCCTCCGATGAGGATGGCCACGTCCCGGCCGCTCATCTTCCAGGAACGCACCTCCTCGGCCAGCTCCGGAGTGGAGTACATTTTGCCGGGAATATCCAGAGTGATCACCATTGCTCCCTTAGGCACCTGAGCCAGCATGAGCCGCCCCTCCTCCCGGGTGAGCTTTTCCACATCGGCGTTTTTGCCCCGGTGGCCCAGGGGGATTTCCACGAGCTCCAGAGTCATTTCCCGGGGAAAGCGCTTCTGGTATTCCTGGAAGCCCATGGTCACAAAGGCGGGCATTTTAGTGCCCGCGGCAATGAGGAGTATTCTCATAACCCGTAGAGCTGTTCCAGCTGATAGTTTTCCCGGGCAGCCGGAATCATGATATGCAGCACCACAGAGCCGGCGTCCATCAGCACCCAGTCTCCCTTCTGTTCCCCTTCGATGCCGAAGATGGGAATCTTGCGGGATTTGAGAGCCCGGGCCACTCTGTCGGCAATGGCCGCGGTATGCTTCACGGAGGTGCCGGAGCAGATCATCATGACATCGGTTATGTCGGAACGGCCGTTCATGTCAATGGATACCAGATCGCGTCCCTTGATGTCCAGAACGGCGTTTTCAATTTCCTTTACGATTTCCTGCGTGTTCAAAGTAATTGCTTCCCTGATAGTGCGGTTATACGGGTCTGATGGCAAAGTAATCAGGCTTCGATATTGCCGGCAGGGTCAGCCGGGGTGAACAGCGTGATCACAAAGGAAATGAGCGCCAGAATAACGGGAATTCCGGTCCAGCAGAAAAGAAGGTACAGAATGCCGGCGATGGGTCTTCTGGCATAAAACTTATGAATACCTAACCCGCCCAGGAAAAATATTAAAACCAGGTAGATAACCTTGTTTACGGTATGGGATTCGATTGCGACTTCATTACTCATATTAGCAAGACTCCGATTGATTGTATTTGCGATAATGCCGGGTGATTACCCGGCCGTATATTGTATCTCAAACTGCCCCCGGCTTCTCAAAAAGTTACGCCCGCCCTCGGAAAAAAACGTTTTCGGGACAGCAGGAGGATTGAGCGGGAGGACGGGAGGGAGGAGCCGGCGGGGCAGGGGCGATGATGATACGGGGAACCGGGATCGCTGCTAATTCCGGGCCGGAATGGCAATCAGGAGGGCTCGTCCCAAATCCGGGGCCTTTCCTCCATGATTTCCCGAATCCGGGCCAGGGCGGCGGGAGCCAGGAATTCCCGGGCGGCGGCGAAATCGCGCTTCCGGAGCAGCTCTCTTATGGCGGTGGCGCTGATATCCATTTCCGGCGTATCCAGAAAAAAGATCTGTCCCGCCGGGCCTCTTACCGCATTGTCCGGAGAGCGGTATTTTTCATAGATGCGGCGGAGCTCCGGAGGAAGCTCTTCCGGCCGGAGCTGCGAGCCCGGCCGCCTGATAACGGCGAGGTTGCCGTATTCCGGGATCTCTTCTCCGTGAACCCACTTATGGAGATAAAGAAAGGAGTCCATGCCGATAATAAAAACCGGCCATGTTTCCGGTTCCGCGCTTCTTAGTTCCCGCAGAAGCTCGCAGGTGGAGGTGTAGGAGTCCCGGCGGATTTCCCGGTCGGAAACCTGTACTCCCGGAATGCCAGATACTGAAAGCCGGCAGATTTCCAGTCTTTCTTCGTTGGATAGCGCCGGCTGCTTCCGGTAGTAGGGCACCCGGTTGGGTTCCGCGATGGCGGCATCCAGACCGAGGGCCTTCATGCTTTCCCTGAGGAGCATGAGATGCCCCAGATGGAAGGGATCAAAGGTGCCGCCGAGAATGCCTTTTTTAATCATTGGCGCTTAACCTGATTTTGGAGGGGCAGCTCCGGGCTGCCGCGGTTTCGCGGATCAGCATGAGGGCGGTTTTTTCATCAAAGTTTCTGACTGCGAGATCCGCCCGACAGATAAGATCTATGAGATGCCGGAGCGCCGGGGCAGTGAGTCCCTGAGCCGCCTTCTGATAGACGGTTCTTTTCTGGGGCAGGAATTTCAGGATCCGGTGTCCCTCAAAAAAGCTGTTCAGGGGCTGGTTCCGATCCATCAGCGTTCTCAGGCGATAAAGATCCTGCAGGGCCTGGCCGAACTGGCCGATGATTTCCATCACGGGGGTGCCCTCCTGCCTGAGGGAATCGATCATCACCAGCCGTCTTTCAATGGTCAGGGACGGGTTTATGAGAGCATCCTGGAGGTCGTATACCGAAAAGTGATTCTCCGGGCTGATATGCCAGCGGATTTCGTCTGCCGTAACATAACCGCTTTTGCCGGAAAGGGAGATTTTTTCCAGCGTCTGCACCATGGCAAAAAGGTTGCCCTGATAGGAGGAAAGAATCAGAGCCGTGCCCTGAGGATCCAGAGAAAGGCTGAAGGCGCGGGCGCGATCATTGATAAATTTGGTGTATTCATAATCCTTGAGGGGATAGAAGCTTACCGCCAGGCCTTTGGCGGCCAGCTTGCCGAAGGGCTTCCCGGAGCCCAGATCCGCCTTGGAGAGTCTGGGGGTGTTGACGATGGCCAGCAGGGAGGGATTCAGACAGCGTTCCAGAATGGCCAGGGCCTCCCGAAGTCCCTTGCTTTTATTAATGGCGGGGACGCTGAGCACCACCAGAGAGTTTTCCGCAAAAAGACCGGGGCTGCCGCAGGAGTCCTCCAGAAGCTCCAGATCGATGCTGTCCGTGCTGAAGCTGTTGTAGTTATAGCTGGTAAAGCCCCTGCTTTTGGCAAAGTTCACGATGGTTCTTCCGGCATCCTCATGCCAGAAGGGTTCATCGCTGGCAATAATGTAGATCGGAGAAAGTCCGTGTTCGCTGAGATGCTGCTCCAGCTTGTTTCCGTAGATCTGCATGGCTGTTCTCCGTTTACTGCGGCGCTGCTCCTCCGGATTTCGGGGACTCTGGGGTGTTTATCTCAAAATCCTGCATTTCCGGAGCTTTTCTGGCTTCTTCAAGACTCATTTCCCGGGAGTTTTCGGAGGTGGGATCAAACACCACCCGGACGCCATCAGCGGCCGTGCCGGCAGCGGTATCCTGAGATGCCAGACGGGGCAGCACGCCCCAGACATTGCCAAGCCGGATCAGCACCATATCAGCATGGTTTTCTGCCGACTCTTCAATGATGACGCTTTTTTCCGCATCCGTGGAAATAGTGACGCCGGAACGGTTCAGGTAGGAACGGTTCAGGGTATTTGCGATGGCATAGGGGCGATGTCCCGGGGTAAAGAGGTTGCAGGCCACGGAGGTTTTGTAGGTGTATTCCAGATTCTGCGCGTTTCCGGCTACGGAAAGCACCTTGCTGTTCCCCTGCATGGGGCCGCAGGAAAGCACCGGAATGTCTCCCTTGAGATAGCTGGCGTAGCTGCCGATAACGGGGGTTACCTTAACCCCGCTTAATATCAGCTTCTCCTCCAGAATTTTGTAAAAAATATCATTGTCGTCTCCGGCAAGAATCAGTTCCGGACAGCTGTCAGAAAGCTTTTCATCCTGCGGAAGATGAAAGCCGCAGCCGGACAGAATAATGCCTGTAGCAGCAACGGCAAGGAGGGGACGGAATAGCGGGGGAAATATGTTCATAGAGACCTGTGTTAACCGGAAAAGGCCGGAGAAGATCCCCGGCCGCTGTCTTTAAGCGCAAGCTGTCCCGGGCAGTCAGACCGCCACGATGTTCACCAGCTTATCCTTTACGTATATTACCTTTTTAACGGTCTTGCCGTCAGTGAACTTCTTAACTGTTTCATCATTGAGAGCCTGATTTTTGACCTCCTCCTCCGGAACTGAGGCAGCCACGGTGATCCGGTTTCTGACCTTGCCGTTTACCTGCACCACAATGAGACGGCTGTCCTGCTCCATGGCAGCGGGATCGGCCTTGGGCCAGGAGGTCTCGTCCACCGCTTCCTGATGTCCCAGATCCTGCCAGAGGGCAAAGGAGGTGTGGGGAATGATGGGATCCAGAAGCACCACCACCTTGTCGTAGGATTCATAGGCCAGAGACAGGGCGGTCTTCCGGGAGAGATCCAGCTTCTGCAGCTTGTTCAGGAATTCCATAATGGCGGCAATGGCGGTGTTAAAGGTCTGTCTTCTGCCGATGTCATCGGTGACCTTTTCGATGGTCTTGTGAAGCTCTCTTCTGATTTCCTTTTCGGTTTCATTGAGATCCTGCGGATTGTAGGGCTCCGGCCGCGGGGTCTCCAGAAGAGCCTGCACGTTGTTCCAGAGCTTTCTGATAAACCGGAGAGCTCCTTCAACGCCGGATTCCTTCCACTCCAGAGTAAGCTCGGCCGGGGAAGCGAACATCATGAACAGCCGCACCGTGTCCGCGCCGTAGCGATCCACCATTTCCTGAGGATCGATGCCGTTGTTCTTGGACTTGCTCATCTTGGTCATGCCGGCATGGGTGAGATCGTGGCCTTCCTTGTCATGAGCCTTGGTGATATTGCCCTTGGCGTCCTTTTCGCAGAGAGCATCCAGCGGGCTTACCCAGATCTTGGAGCCGTTGTCGGTTTTGTAGTAGAAGGCATCGGCCAGCACCATGCCCTGACAGAGCAGCCGGGTGAAGGGTTCATCGCAGTTCACCATGCCGGCGTCCCGGAGCAGCTTGTGGAAGAAGCGGGCGTAGAGAAGGTGCATGCAGGCGTGTTCGATGCCGCCGATGTACTGATCCACCGGAAGCCAGAAGCCGGTGGCCTTGCTGTCCAGCATGCCATCGGAGTAGTTATTGCAGCAATAGCGGGCATAGTACCAGGAGGATTCCATGAAGGTGTCGAAGGTGTCGGTTTCCCGGAGGGCTTCCTGACCGTTAACGGTTACTTTTGCCCATTCCGGATCTGCCTTGATGGGGCTCACAATGCCGTCCATGACCACATCCTCGGGGAGCAGCACCGGGAACTCCTGAGCGGGAACCACGCTGCCATCGGGCAGGTTTATCATGGGGATGGGAGCGCCCCAGTAGCGCTGTCTGGAAACTCCCCAGTCTCTGAGACGGTAGTTTACCGTGCGCTGGCCCATGCCGATGCTTTCCAGCTTGTCGGCAATGGCGTTAAAGGCGCCCTTGAAATCAAGGCCGTCAAATTCTCCGCTGTTGAAGGTGATGCCCTTTTCGGTGTAGGCGGCTTCGGAAACGTCCGGCTGATCCTGATCTGCGGGGCGGATTACCGGAATGATGTCGAGACCGTACTTTTTGGCGAATTCATAGTCGCGCTGGTCATGAGCCGGCACGGACATTACGGCGCCGGTGCCGTAATCCATGATAACGAAATTGGCCACCATCACCGGAACCTTTCTGCCGTTCAGGGGGTGGATGGCATAGAAGCCGGTGGCCATGCCCTTCTTTTCCATCTTGGCAATATCGGCTTCGGCGATCTTAAGGTTGCGGCATTCCTGAATGAATTCGGCAATCTTGGGATTAACTCTGGCAGCCTCCCGGGCCAGAGGATGCATGGCGGCAATGGCCACGTAGGTAACGCCCATGAAGGTGTCGGGTCTCGTGGTGTAAACCTCCAGCACCTCATCCCGGCCGTCTACCTTAAGCTTGATGTTGAGACCCTCTGATTTCCCGATCCAGTTCCGCTGCATGGTCTTAACGGTTTCCGGCCAGCCCGGCAGATTATCCAGATCCTCCAGGAGCTCTTCGGCATAGGCGGTGATCTTCAGGAACCACTGGGGCACTTCCTTGATCTCCACCGGACAGTCGCAGCGCCAGCAGCGGCCTTCCTGCACCTGTTCGTTGGCCAGCACCGTCTGGTCATTGGGACACCAGTTTACGGTAGAGGTCTTCTTGTAAACCAGCCCCTTTTTGTAGAGCTCGGTGAAAAACCGCTGCTCCCACTTGTAGTATTCCGGCTTGCAGGTGGCGATTTCCCGATCCCAGTCGAAGGAGAAGCCCAGGATCTTGAGCTGCTTCTTCATGTAGGCAATGTTGGAATAGGTCCATTTGGCCGGAGCGGTCTTGTTTTTAACGGCGGCGTTTTCAGCGGGAAGACCGAAGGCGTCCCAGCCGATGGGCTGCATGACCTCCTTGCCGTTGAGTCTCTGAAAGCGGGAAATCACATCTCCGATGGTGTAGTTCCTGACATGTCCCATGTGCAGTCTTCCGGAGGGATAGGGGAACATGGAGAGACAGTAGAATTTTTCCCTGCCGGTATCCATGGAAGCTTTGAAGGTTTTATGCTGCTCCCAGTATTCCTGAACCTGAGGTTCCAGATCGTGAGGATTATATTGTTTGAGAATGACTGTCATATGCTGGCCTGTAGGAATTTCCGGCTCTCTCAGGAGAGACTTTGTAAAAAATGTTGGCTTTGCTGCTTTTGTCCGGCTCCGCAGCGGAGCGGGACCGTGATCCGGGGAGATCTCCCGTCATTAAAAGCGCTCAGGCATTATACACTTATATAGTTATGGGTGAAACTGCAAGATTAATCACAAAATGATTCCGGAGACTCCGGAACGGGCTAAGGGAAACTCCGGAAATGTGAAGATAAGTGTCACAAATCAAGAATTTTTTCCGATTTGTGACACTATAATGGCAGAAATCAGCCTGAGATCCTTGCAAGTAGGCGGGAAGAACATGTATGTAAAGAGAGAAGCTATTTTGCCGGCGTTAACGATGAACGCATTGACAGGAGAAGTATCTACAGGTACCTAGACAAGATGGAAAAGGCCTGTCTGATTTCAAGGGTAAGGAGGTTCGATATTGCCGGAAAAAAAGCCATGTCCTATGTCGAGAAGCAATACGCCGTGGATACTGGCTTCAGAATGATAAACACGAATCTGGTGAATCGCGCGAATCTGATGAACATGGACGTGTCATTCTTTCTGGAAAACATTGTTTACAATGAGCTGCTATCCCGGGATTATGAAGTCTTTACCGGAAAAACCTACCGGGCGGAAATTGATTTTGTGGTTATTTCCGGAGGGCGGAAGTGCTTCATTCAGGTGGCTTATGTTCTTGCCGGTCCTGAAACTATTGAAAGGGAGTTCGGCGCTTTTAAGCCCGTAAGAGATGCCGCTCCGAAGTATGTGCTCTCCCTGGACAGGTTCGATTTCTCCCGGGACGGCATTATGCACATGAACATCATGGATTTTCTGCTGGGAAAGAAGGATCTCGTTCTGGCATAGCAGCCGGAACTGTCCTGAAATGTCAGGATACCATGATGTGTCACAAATCAGAAAAAATTCGTAAATTGTGACAGATGATTCCGGACGCTGCCCCCGCATGTTACTGTCACGGCTTATGCGGCAGCATTCATCATGATTGATTCAGCGCCGTAAGCGACTTGATATAGTCGGGTTTGCGGTCATAGAGATTTTCCGGAAGTCCGCAGGCTGCCGCCAGTCTGGAGGGATCCTCAATTTTGCCGCCAATCCAGCACTTTCCGGAATTCACCTCATAATTAATCGTGATCCCCTGGGTTAAATCCGTTACATCGGCAATGCTGTATTCCCCGGCAGCTATTTTCTTCTTTCTCCGGTCAGACAAGTGTCTCTCCTTCTTCAGCTCATTTTCCAGCCAGGCTATGATGCTGAGAGCCGTAAAAGCTATGACAAACCGGCCTTCCATGCTATTCCGGCGGGAGGCTTCGCCAGCGCCGATGAGAGTCATTTGGCTGGCTGCGAAGCACTTCTCGATGTTTTCGCGCCTTCTGCAGTACGAGTAAGCCTCTTCCGCAGTCATTTCCTGCAATGAAACCAGTACAAAGAAGCCGAAATTCCGGGTATAGTCTCTGATGGCCTCTTCATTGCGTTCGGGCCTTGCGTTATTGTCCGTACCGTTAAAAACAAAGAACTCGCTGAAAGGATTGCGCAGGAGCTCTTGCCGTTCCGATCTCGTAGCTCTTTGCCATATCATCTCAAATAAAGCGAGGTTCTCGGAGAAGTCGTCGTTTTCCTGAGAGCTCTTTTCGTCGTCTCTGAATGCATGCGCCCAAACCGGAAAATCGCAGCCGCGGTGGCTTAGTGTTTCCCTGAAGGAATGTGCGTGAACAGATGTTCCCGGAATAATTGCGGAAGTCTCCCGGAAAGCGTCGTATTTGTCCCGGATCCTGGAGATAAATGACTCATCCAAGTCATTGACAGCCATCAGACAGGGTATGCTTTTAAGGGAGCAGGACAGCAGATTATCCAAGGTTTCGTATCGGCGATCGAAGACAAAAAGGAAATCTTTATCCGGGGATAAGCCCTGAATTATGGGAATCAGATCGCAAGCTGCGGAGCCGTCCGGATAATCACCGTTAAAAAGTTTGTACCGGAGGGGCATCCCGGTGTCCCGATCCGTCAGCACGGAGAGGCGCATTGCCGGAGAGGCGGCTTCTTCGGACAGCGGTGAATTTAAGCTGGTATCCTCCGCATTTTCCGGAATGTTTACGGAATCATAACTGATTGCGGAGCGGGAAGCGAACCTTTGGCTCCGCCGGGAAAACAGCTGCTCTTTCGCGGCATGATTTGTTCCCAGATACGAATACAGTCTGGCCAGCTGTTTTTCGCTTAAATCCCTCTGAAACGGCAGAGCGTAGATTTTGGAAAAGATGGGAAATCTGTTTGCCGAGCTGTCCCGAGCCATGATCCAGTGCATGGCGATGCTCAGAATCTTATTGGCAATCACGGTGTCACCATAGGCCGCCTTCAGATCCTCCAGAATGCCTGAGTTCACCGCGGTGCCGTACAATATGGGAATGGCTTCCAGAAGCCGCTGGTAAACAACGAAGTCAGCAGGAGAACCGGCAGCTTTGTTTTCGGAAGGCTTTGCCGGAGAGTTCGTTTCGGTTTTATTGTCAGCAGGGGCAGCAGCAGTGACATCCGTGATTGCCGCACGGCTCAGACCTCTTTTGGTATACATCCTGTGGTATTCCTCGGAGGTGCAGAACTTATCGTCAATCACCACGCCGATACAGCGCTTGGTGTTCCGGCTTCTCTTCTTGACGGGATCGTAGGCATAGGCTCTGGTGAGAATCTTGTAGCCGTTGGGTATGGACTTCAGTTTTTCCACAAGTCCGTTTTTGGGATTGCCTGCCAGAGCTAACAGACGGGCTTTTTCTTCCGGGGTCTGACCTTTCATGGGTATACCTTAATCAAAAACATGGGTATATGGGCGCGTATACAGGTAAAGAATACGAAAAATTTAACCATTTACCATGGTTATATAGAAAATCGCCTTTTGGATTTTGTGTTATTATCATGGCTCAATATACGCATCTCAAAATAAACAGGTTATGAAATATGGTAAAAACAGTGTCACAAATCATAACGGGGTTTGAATTTGTGACACTTGAAAGTTGCTTAACCAGATTTCATGATACTTGAGCATTATTTTGCAGAGCTTGATCCACAGCCTTTTTAAGCAGTTCGGCAATATTCAGATTGACCGGATATGAATCATTTGATGTATTTTCAAAAACCAGTTTTATCATGGTGCTGACATTATTACATTGGGGAGAAGAGTTTCTGATGAAATGCAATTCCTCCTGAAAGTACTGTGTCATAGAATCCCAATCTGCTATCCAGCACCCATACTTATTTTTGGCCATATAGTATATGTTCCCGGCCCAGCCAGCTTTTGAATAACAGGCTATTTCCAGTTTGGGGCCTTGTGATTGGTTATATTGATACACGCGGATCCATAAAAATTTTGGCGCGTTTTGGACTCTTTGGTTTTTGGTCTTAAAATTTTTTATCGTAAAAGCTATTCCGTCCCGGTATACCTTCATTTCCAATCTTTCTGCAAAGATATTTTGCAGATCTTCGATGAGATTATAACCAGCTTTTATTAACACCTCCGGCGCATTTCCGTCTAAGGTATTTTTGAAATATTCCTCCAGAGAGACGCACGCTCTCTTATTAGATTGCTTATTTATATCGGAATTATCTGACGGCGTTACCGAGGTAACGGAGGTCATGCCCAGTATTTGCGTGATCTTATTTTCAAAATCAGTATCGTCATACAGGGATTTTATCATGTTGAGAAGTTTGGAAATGCTCATCACGGAAGCCATGAGATAGGCGCTGGTCTGGCAGAGACGGTAGACCACCTGTTTCCAGAGGGCGTTGAATTCGTCAATGCCGTTAAGAAGGGCTTTCTTTTCTTCAGTGAGTTCCGGGAGGCGGAATTTCCGGGCGGTATTATCATTCCATTCCGTAAAACACGGTTCCTGAACGATGCGCTCATATACCTGGGGGTAGGCAATCTGCAGACAGACCAGTCCATAGTTCATCAGGCGATCCTGTTCGTTCATCTCTTCTCTTTGATTCCCGGCTTCTGAGACTTGGACATCGCTGATTATTTTAATTAATGAAAGAGTGTTTATCAGTCGTTTTATTGATCTGGGATTGGGGCCTGTTGACAGTCGTGTCATTTCATCGATAATTGAAATGACAGCGGAAGAATTTGAGTCTTCTGACTGATGTAATTGTATTTCCTTGCGTAAGTCCTCAGTGTTGAAATAGCCGATATTTTTCAGTGAATCTTCCAAAAATGAAGTTATATTATAAGACCCAAGCGGCATTGAGAAAGGCATTTGAATTATCTTGTCGAAGAATGAGCGGTAAGCCCGATCATCATGCTCATCGCTATTACTGAATTTTGCCTTGAGACCCTTTACAACCACGTCATAATCAATAGCCAGAACGAATATGCAGTTATCAACCTCGAACATGTTTTTCAGGAGCTCCAGAATTTGCACGGCGCTTTCCGGATTAATGCGATCAAGATCGTCGATAAAAAACATGAAGCCGCGCCGCTGCGGTTCGTTTTCGGGCTGACTTTCCAAACATTTTTTAACCGCCATGGCAAAGGATTCTCTGATTTCATGGGGTGTGGTTTCCTTTAAATTTCCGCTAATGGTGTTCTGCAAGGTTTCGGCAGCGGCATCACCGTTCAGACCTACGGAGTTTACCCCGGCTTTCACTGCGGTTGAAGCAATTACAGTTCCGGTTTTTTTAAGGAAAGACCAGGTCTTATCCCTTAAGTCGCTGGCAAAGGTAGCCGGGGCATTGAGCTTGCTCAGAACGGCAGCGCATTCAGCTGTAAGCCCCTTGATAATTCCGGTCAGAATCTGTTCCGGATTTTGCATCAGGGAATATTCCCACATATTCATCCAAACGCCGAAGTACAAAGGATTATTATTGTCGTCATCGGCATCGCAAAGAATGCTCCGGAGCTGATTCATAAACGATGTCTTTCCGGAGCCCCATTGTCCCTGAATGGCCACGGTGGTGGGCATGGCAGACTGGCTTAAAAAGCGAGCCAGTCCCATGACATATTTTCCGGTGTCAAGTTTGTCATCCTTTGAATTTTTCAGAGGAGAGTCGATAATATTGGTATAATCGTTCATTTTAATAAGCACCTTGTAATATTAATAATTCAATGGCCAATAATATTTATAATAAAATCATTGCCATTGCGGAATTTTTATTGATTTGGGATTAGTTTATGCGCAAGATCCTAAAAAGCTAACCTGATTTCTTTTGGGGTACCGGTTTATTTGATACTTGCTTTGACTGTGGTTTACTCAGACCTAATTTTTCCAGTTCCGCAAATACGTCATTACTGGTATGAACCCAATATGCGTCTTTGCTATCAGGAAGTTTTAATGAGGCATTGGTTTTGCGCCATGCTGACGCTAAATCATCCATAACATCGGCAAAGCTTTGTTCTTTCAGAAGATCGGCATTTTCAAATTTCTTTAATATTCTGGCCGTGATAACTGCAGAAATGAAGTTTACAAATTCTGAGCCGGTAATACTAAAAGTTCCCTGATTATCAGTTAATTCCAGGCATTCATCGCTGTTATATCTTTTAAAGATAAGTTCCGGCAGCCATCTTTCTGCATATGTCTTATATGCAATCAGAGGATCCAGATCCGAATCAGATTCCCATACAGTTAACCCAAAAGTCTTTTCTTTTTCAGAAAAGCTTTCATCATTATAATCTTTGTTATTTCTTGCTTCTATTAATTTAGCAGTTTCTTCTTGGGCAGCTAAATCCGCATCACGGAATGCATATAAATAATTACCGTTTTTGATTTTCTTTTTGCAATACCGAACATTTTCAGAAATCCCATCCAGAACTCCCTGAAACTCCAGCATGCTGTTATTAGCTATTCGTTTATTGCTTTTAATTGGAGCAAGAAAGTGAATTTCAGGGCAAATTTTGAGTGCATCCCTGATCTGATGATAAGTAAATCCTTTATTTGCCAGAATGATACCAGAATTGATGGTACCGGGATTAATGTCATTGTCTTTTATGAAGCTGGTATAAGAAGAAATGTCTCTGCAATTACCGGAAAACATTTCAGCGCAAATCGGTTCCCTGTTTTCTATATCATAGGCGTATATTACTGAATATTCTCTAATCCCAAAATGGCTCTTCTTTGCTTTGCATGAGTAGGAGGATAAATCATTAACAGTGGTGGTATTATTTTTTAATGCGCTGTCTATTGCCAGATGATGTCCGGGGGCTGCTGATTTTATTCTGTGTTTGAAAAATGCATTTAATTTACCAATATCCGCGCCGATTTCATCATACAAGGCCCCTAAAGATTTTTGAGAAAATGATATCCCCGGATAATAAACTGAGATAAACGTCATTTTATAGGCCGTGGACATTCTTTTTGCTGTTATACCCGGACGCATTACCTTCAGGGATGCTATAGCCAGAATCTTGTAAGCTTGAGCAGGGGCGTAAACCTTCAGTAAATCCTCCAGTAGATCATCAGATACTGATTTAATTAATGAAGATGATCCGTATGAGAGCATATCCGGTTTATCACCATCTTCAGGGTTTTTGGATTTCACTAACGGCACGTATTTTCCATTAATGATATGTCCTATAACTTTCCCGTTATGAGGCTGGGGATTCTTGCCGGGGATGTATTTAACAGCGCCGCGCTCTCTCACCGCATAACGTTTCGGACCGTCCTTGCCTCTGTCCTCGACAATGGTGTTTTTTGGTCTGTCTACGGCTCTTATTTCTGGGGGTACCGCCATTACTGTTCCTTTAATTCCGCTGCTGTCAGCCATTTTGTCTGAATATATCGTGGACTTACTCTTTTCCTTTGCTCTTCCCATAATACTTCAAGGCTGTTCCCGTATCAATTCCCGCAGGCTCCCCGTTACCCTGAATACGGCCGGCAGCATATTTTCGGCAGAGTCAGCGAACCTTTATCGGTTCTTTCCTGAAAGTGCCGGAGGCGTTTCCGGTTCCTCTCCGGGATCAGGCATCCCTTTCCTAAAATCTCCCGGGGACGGATATTTAGGGGCGAATGTATTATAATGAGGGGAGTTTTAGCGAGGATGGCTTAATGAAGTTTATTTCTGTTATTTGTCTCGGCGTTATGGCTCTGGCCCTGAATGCCCATGCCGTAACCTACCGGGTTCCTGATGACGGCGGCAGGCTGGTAGGCGAGCTTAAGATAGTAAAGGTTCCCAAGGGAAATGTTTCTCTGGAGTCTATTGCGGCGGATTATCAGATGGGCTTCAGCAATATGCTGGAGGCCAATCCCCGGGTTGATCCCTATTCTCCGCTTCCGGGAACTAATGTGGTTATTCCCCAGAAGCTTATTCTGCCCGATACCGTGCATGAGGGGATTATCATCAATTCCCCGGAAATGCGTCTTTACTATTATCATGACGGCTACGTGGATGTGCTCCCCATCGGCATCGGCCAGCTGGGAAAGGATACTCCCGCGGGATGGGTAACCAAGGTGGAGCGCAAGAAGGACGGCCCCACCTGGACGCCTACCGCCGCCACCCGCAAGGAATATGCCGACAAGGGCGAGCCTCTTCCCGCGGTGGTTCCGGCCGGCCCTGACAATCCCATGGGGCTTTATGCTCTTTATGTGGGGAGACTTTTTGCCATTCACGGCACCAATGCCAATTTCGGCATCGGTCTCCGGGTCAGTCACGGCTGCGTGCGTCTCAGGGATCCGGATATAAAATATCTTTTTGAAAACGTTCCGGTAGGCACCAGAGTGGAGTTTATCAACGAACCTGTGAAGGTAACCCGGGAACCGGACGGCGGGGTTTATGCCGAAATCCATCAGCCGCTTTCCACTACCTTCGAGCAGATCAATTCCGACAATTACTCTCCGATTCACCTTTCCCAGAAAATCAGGGCATTTTTTCAGGAAAACGAGGTGGATACCGCCATTTTGGATCAGGAGTTTAATGAGAGAAGCGGCATTCCGGTAATGCTGAATCCGGTGGATTTCTGAGCGCTGCTTTCTGTTTGGTCTGACCGGCAGGCTGTGCATAACTCTGTGATTAAGTTATAAAAGTCTGCTGATAACCTGTTAATAACTAAAACCCCGGGCCTTATTTCAGGCCGGAGGCTTTTTTTTTGGGGCCCCGCAGCGTACAGCGCGCCTGGCCTTGGTTTGCGGTTATTTCAGCGCATCGGGAAGCCGGATGTTCTTAAACGAAACCCTGACGATGCCGCCGGGGAGTTCTTCTCTGGCGCTTATGTCTCCCGCAAACTGATAGGGGAACACTCTGGCGGTGTCAGCGGTATTGCTGAAATAGAGCTCGGTTCTCATGGCGGGAGTATTAAAGTCCGTTTTCCGGCAGACCTTGTCCCGGCTGCAGGCCTGAGCCCGGATCCCCTGACTTATGATATAGCCCCAGAGAGCGTGCTCCGCGGAGTGCATGCCATTTCTCCAGAGATGCTGCTTCCTCCCGAACCGCACCTCGCCGTATTTTCTGTCGGTGTATTTGGTGAGCCAGAGCTTAAGAGAATCTCCGAGATCGTATTTGCCGGCCAGAGCCAAGGTGAGGGCGGCCTGATCCAGTTCGGCATAAACCCACCAGCTGGCGCCGCTCTTCCGGGAGTTTTCATACCATTCCCGGCCGTCGGGAGTGGCGGCTTCCTGCACGGTATGGAGCATGCCCTTCCAGGCCTCAGCGGCAGTTTTTTTATCTCCCAGATATGAGGCGGCCAGAAGCTCCATGGCAAAGCCCTTCACGGTATGACCGTAGTCTGAGTGTTTGGCATTGGGGCCGGAGCATTCCGGTCTCTCCAGACAGCCCCGGAATGAAAGCCCGTCCTCCTTGAGATAATGCTTCTTCATGCTGTTAATGACGGCGGCGATGTTTTCCTGAAAGTCAGCCATTTCCGTTTCCGGAAGGAGCCGCCAGATAAGCAGCATATAGGCATTCAGCTGATCCAGCGCGGCCACGAGCTCCTTTTGATCGGTCTTTTCAGAGGGGCTGTCCGCGAGCACCCATTTCATAAGCTGAGTTTCCCGGTCGTAGTAGTTACTGAAGAGATACTTTTCCGTATTGAGGATGGCGGCGATAACCTTGGGATCGTGGGTGAGGTAGGCATTCATGGCCAGGCCCACCAGAGCATAGGCGAGATCCTGACTGGTGCGCTGATTTTTTTCCGGAGCTCCCTTTCCGGAGCTGTCAATGACGGTATAAAACACCCCCTCCGGATCCCGGGCATATTCCAGGAGGTAGCGGACGCCGGCCTTATGGAGTCTCAGGCATTCGGGGTTTCCGGTCAGGTTAAAAAGAGCGCCGTACGCAAAGGTTTGCCGGGAGATCATTCTGACAAAGTCCTGTTTCATGATCTCGGGCATTTTACCGTCCCGGGAAGGAGCGTCATCCGGGCAGACAAAGCTTTCCGGAGTGATCTGGCTGCCGTCGTTGCAGCGCCAGGTGGGAAATTTGCCCAGAGGGTTTCCGAATGCTGTAGGGTTAAGCCAGTACTTTTCCAATACGGCCGCATGATCCTGCCATTCCTCCGGGGACGGAATGTAGCCCCGGGTTTCCGCGGCTTTGGCTGCGCCGGTCAGAACGCTCATGGAAAGGAGGGTAAGAACTAAATAGGGGCGTAAAAGCTTCATGATGACACCTGTATGCTTGCGGGGAGAGGAGATTATTTGCAATGCCTGCTTTCAAAGATTTTCCGGAGGACTTAATCAGGTTTTATCACAAAAGCTTCCGGTACTGGAATTTCCCGAGGCATTTTTTGGGAGATTCCGGCGTTTTGTTTCCGGATCGCGGAGGTTTTGCCGCATTTTCATGAAAGCTGCCGGAAGCCGCAGCGGGAAATAAAAAACCGGCGCCATTTTGAGTGACGCCGGGAAGAGAGGAAATTTTGGAAATCGGTTAATCGGAAGTCAGGAGAATCTTATCAGGGTTCTCTCTGACCGGAACTGTTAGCAGCGCTCGCCGGTAACGTAGCTGAAGCAGTAGGCGCGGGTTACGGGAGCCAAACGGTTAACTGCAACGTATTTGTTAAATAATCTTCTCATTTTGCTTACCTCGTTAAATATGTTATGGGGTACCAAAAGCCTGCGGCGCGGAATCCGGCATTACTTTACGTAGCTGAAGTAGTAAGCGCGGGTTACGGGAGCCAGACGGTTAACTGCAACGTGCTTGTTAAATAATCTTCTCATTTTGTTTACCTCTTGTTAGTTAATTAAGGCATCCGGTTGATTCCGGGTTACTTCACATAGGCGAAGAAATAGGCGCGGGTTACGGGGGCCAGCCGGTTCATGTCTGAAACATGTCTGTTAAATAATCTTTTCATGGTCTTTTCCTTTGTTCTTTCCTAGTCTTAACGTTACTTGCTGTTACTTAAACCTTTTTGAGATCCCTGGGGATCCGGAGTTACTTCACATAGCAGAAGAAGTACTGGCGAGTTACGGGAGCCAGACGATTGTCTGCAACGTATCTGTTAAATAATCTCTTCATTTCGTGTTCCTCCGAAACTTTTTCTTTGCTCATCTCGCTGAGCACATTTTCATAATAGTGATATAGAGCACAGAATGCAATAGCTAAATGAAACAATTTTACAAAAATTTTTAATGAAACTGTTTTCAAGTTTCTGAAAACAGTTTCAAAATTTGCGAGTATTTTAGGACTTTGTTCAGATCAAACCTTTTGATTATAAGGTTTTGCCCTTTTTCGTTGCTGCCAGATTGCAGATCTGCTGGTGCTTTTTATGAAAGTTTTGACCAAAATAAGACGGAAATTCATAGAAACAAAATTTCATAAAGCTGCGCTAATTTGAGAAGAAGATCACGCTGATTAGATAACCGTGGCAAGCTCTGTTGTTACCCCTGGAGAGAGGCAGAGGGAGTACAGGGGGAGAGACCCCGGGAAAGCAATTATGAAGGGAGCAGTTTTTTTGCCGGGCGGTTTCGGGAAAGCCGCAGAGATCGAGACTTAGCCGGACAGGGGTTTCTGTTCCGGCATGACTGGCTTATGCGGCATCTTTTCCTTCCCGAGCTTCCTTCAGCAGAAACGCCGCCTGAAAGACGCAGATGAGGGCAATCAGGATATAAAGAGCGTAAACAAACAGCCGCCCATGGCTGGCATACGGGGTGCGGCCCTGATTGGGGGTCATGATCCCGGAAAGATGTCCGGCAATGTTTTCCCCCAGAGAACCGGTAATGACGCCCCGGCTGTCAATGATGGCCGTGATGCCGTTGTTGGTGGCCCGGAGCACCGGCTTCTGAAATTCCATAGCCCGCATTCTGGCGATGTTAAGATGCTGCACAGGGCCCTGAGTGCCGGTAAACCAGCCGTCATTGGACAGAGTGACAATAAAATTGGTTGCTGCCTTTATCTGCTCCCGGAGTTCATTGCCGAAGATTATCTCATAGCAGATGGCGGAGGCGGCATTCAGTCCCAGCACCTCAATATTGTCCTGTTCCGGAGCGCCGGGATTGAAGGAGCTCATGGGCATATTAAACATCGGCCCCAGGCGGCGGAGAAACTGCCGTATCTGCCGGGGAATGTATTCTCCCACGGGAACCAGATGCTTTTTCTGATAACGGTTTTTATGGAGCAGCTGATAGTTTTTGATCCCCTGAGCATCCATCATGCCCAGAGCAATTACGGCGTTATAGAATTTGAGACCGTGATTGGCATCAGGATCGTCAAACCCCAGAGGCGATTCCTCGTAATACTGGATCCCGGTAATAAAGCCGATGTTTTTATCTTTCATGTAGTTGTCGAGCTCGGAAATCACGTGAATGCCGTTTTTGTCGTTTTCCAGATCGTTTTCAAAGGCCGGCACTGCAGATTCCGGCCAGATCATAATATCCGTGTCCGGAGCGTTGTTTGAAAGCTGGTAGTAGGTTCTGATAATGGGAATGACATTTTCCGGCCGCCATTTGGTTTCGGTTTTGATATTGCCCTGAATCAGGGTGACCCTGACCGGATTCAGCGGGGCTGTGAATGACAGATCAGTCGCAGCAGCAGCGGCGGTTAAAATGAATATTCCGGCGGTGATGCAGACTGGATTTTTCCGGGCCGCGGAGAGACTCACGCTCATGCTGAGCAGCACCAGAAGCAGGGTAATGCCTTCACCGCCTACAAGAGGAGCAAAATTGCTCAGAATGCTGTTTGTCTGGGTGTAACAGAGCCAGTCCCAGGGAAAACCGCTGATAAACCAGGCATTAAAGACATCCGACATGCTCCAGAATACCGGAAAAAGCACCAGATAGCGGAGCCAGAGGGTTGTCCGGATCAGTCTCACGGAGATCCAGGCTCCCAGAGCCGGCAGGAGAGAAAAGTACATGCAGAAAAATACAATGATCCCTAGGGCCAGAACAAAGGGCATTTCTCCGAAGGAGGTCATGACATTGAGGATCCAGCTCAGGGATACTGTATGAAAAACCGTTCCGAATATCAGCACGGCAAAGAATGCTCTTTTCGGGGTGCTTTGTTTGATAAGAATGATTCCGAACAGAACGAGTCCGATAACGGTCAGGAGCCACTGACCCGGAATTTGCTGCATAAAGCCCAGGCTGGCAATGACTGCTGCCGGAGGGCAGCCAATCAGCGCTGCCAGCTTTTCAGGGGAATATTTTCCGGAAGAGCCGTCACAGCAGCATTTCCGGATTAGCTTCTTAATATTCATAGGGGGATATCTGTTCTAAAGCGGAATAGAGCCGGGATGCCGCGCGATCCCGGAATTCAAGGCGAAGGATTACTCCTCTTCCCGGGGATTTACGGTCATCTGGAGCAGATGGATGCTTCTCTTGTCTGCGGACAGCACCTTGAAATCAAAATTTTCAATTGAGATGGAATCGCCCTTGGCCGGGAGATGCCCGAAGGCATGCAAAACCATGCCGCCTATGGTGTCATACTCGTCATTGGTGAAGTCAGTGCCGAACTTTTTATTAAAGTCCTCGATGGGCGTCAGGCTCAGGATATGGTACAGGGAGCTGTTTATTTCGGTGATGTTTTCCGGAGCATCATCCTCTTCGTCATATTCGTCCTCGATTTCTCCCACGATAAGCTCCAGGATGTCCTCGATGGTTACCAGTCCGGACACGCCGCCGTATTCGTCCACCACAATGGCCATGTGATAGCGGCACTGCTGAAATTCCTTGAGGAGCTTGTCCACCCGCTTGCTTTCCGGGACAACCACCGCCGGCCGGATGATGTCCGTTACCGGAGCGTTTTCATGAGTGACGATGTATTTCAGGAGATCCTTTACCAGAAGAATGCCCTCAATATGATCCTTGTCTTCATGGATTACCGGATAGCGGGAATTGCCGGATTCAATGATCTTGGGTATTACATCATTAATGCAGGCGGCGGAGGGCAGGGTGTTCATCTGAGATCTGGGAATCATGATATCGCGTACCCGGAGCTCCGAGATTTCAAAAACTCCCTCCAGCATATCCTGGGTGTCTTCGTCGATAATGTCCCGTTCCCCGGCTTCGGTGATAATGTCTGCCAGCTCGTCCTTGTCGTTGGGTTCGCCCTTGAGCATATGACCCAGACGTCCAAGCCAGTTGCTGCGTTTCTGCGGATGCTGATTTGCTGTGGCGGAGTGCTCTACGCTACGCTCGTCGCTCATAATGTTAACGGTAATACCGCTCCTTGTGCGTTTACAAAATTACAAAAAATGCCGGGGTATTATAAACCTTTTCCGGGCCGGTTTTCGGGGGAATGCCGGGAAAATGGGGAAATGCGCCGTAAAAAGGCAAAGCCGGGAAGGAAAGCAGGCAACACGGAAATTGCTGCTTTCGTGAGCTGCCGCTTTGCTATTCTTCATCATCCCGGTAGGGATCCGGAAAGCCCAGTTCCCGGAGCGCGGCGGTTTCCCGGGTTTCCATTTCCCGGGCTTCTTCATCCGTAATGTGATCAAAGCCCAGAAGATGCAGGGTGCCGTGCACCACCATGTGAGCCCAGTGCTCCTCCGGAGTTTTGTTTTGTTCCCGGGCTTCCCGTTCCACGACGCTTTTGCAGATCACCAGGTCGCCGAGGTAGTTTTCAGGCAGCTCCTCCCGGGCTTCGGGCGGGAGATCCTCGGGAAGCTCATAGGGGAAGGAGAGCACATTAGTGGGTCTGTCCACGTGCCGGTACTCCATATTAAGAGCGTGGCTTTCATCCTCCTCGGCAATCCGGACGGTCATGGCGGCATTTGCGACAAGATCCCGGGCGGCGGTTTCGGCGTATTTTACAAGATCTGCTTCCTCCGGAAGTCCGGCAGTTTCCTTAACGGCAATCTGATAGTCTATGGTAATCATCTTTAGCTAATCCCTGACAAGCTCGCCCCGGAGGGTGTGAGCCATAACATAGGTAATTTTCACATTTCTGAAGGAGCCGATAAGCTCCGGATCCCCCGGGAAGTTCACCGTGCGGTTGTTGTCGGTGCGGCCCCGGAGCTCCTGGGAGCTTCTTACGGAAAGTCCGTCAATAAGCACCTTCTGGACGGTATCCAGCATTTCCCGGCTGTAGGTCTGGGCAAAGAAGTTAATGCGTGCCTGGAGCTCATAGAGACGTTCCTTTTTTTCCGCCAGGGGGACATTATCCTCCATGGCGGCAGCCGGAGTGCCGGGGCGGGGAGAGTAGATAAAGCTGAAGCTCTGATCGAAGCGCACCCGGTCTATGAGATCCATGGTGTCCCGGAAATCCTGCTCCGTTTCCCCCGGGAAGCCCACAATGAAGTCGGAGCTCAGGGAGATATTCGGACGCGCTGCTCGCAGCTTGTTTACCACCTCGAAGTATCTTTCCCGATCGTACTTCCGCCCCATAAGCTTCAGGATTCTGTCCGAGCCTGACTGCACCGGAAGATGCAGGGAATTTGCGATACTGGGGAGATCCCGGAAGGCAGTGATGATTTCGTCTGAGAGATCGTGGGGATTGGAGGTGGTGAAACGGATCCGTTCCACTCCCGGAATTTCAGCGGTGAGATACAGGAGCTCGGCAAAATTGCAGATCTGTCCTCCGGCATAGACGCCGCAGTAGGAGTTCACATTCTGTCCCAGCAGGTTGATTTCCCGGATGCCCTGGGATACCAGAATTTTTATCTCCTCAATGACTGCTTCGGGAGACCGGCTCATTTCCTGTCCCCGGGTATAGGGCACGATGCAGTAGGTGCAGAAGTTG
>NZ_JBGVBR010000133.1:0-2391 GCF_045225735.1 Succinimonas sp.
GCCTTCGGGATGCCGGAGTTTCCGTGGAGGATATCATCCCCCTGAGCTCTGAGGCCTCGCAGTATGACACGGCTTCCTTTATGGAGCAGGATTTTCCGGTAGTGCCGGTAAAGAGCTTCGATTTCAAAACTGCGGATGCGGTGCTGATCTGCGGAGACAGCGCTGATTCCCGGGAATGCCTGGCTTTGGCCGTTAAGGCCGGAACGCCGGCCCTGGATCTTATGCATTATCCGGCGGGAAAGGAGCTTTCCGGCCTTTTTAAAAAGGGAGACCATCCGGGAGATGATTTCTGGAATCCAGCGGTAACTCCGGTATATTATTCGGCGGATTCCGGCGCCATGCTGCTCTTAGATACGCTGAAGCCGGTAACAGCTGCCGGGCTTCTGGAAAGCGCCGCGGTAACTCTTATGGAATCCGCTTCGGGTCTCAGGAGCGGCGGGGCCATGGATCTCGGGCGGGAGACTGCCAGCGTGCTCAACCTCCGGCCGGTATCATCAGGGATTTTCAGCACCCAGATGGCCTTTAACATTCATACAGCTATCGGGGATCTCTTTCCTGACGGCAGCACTTCCCGCGAAGCCGGCATTATTGAGGAGCTTAGGGTCTTGCTGCCTGATCTTCCCGCCTTATCCCTGACCTCTGTGCTGATGCCGGTATTTCACGGCTATCTGGCCAGCATTACCCTGAAGCTTGCAAAGGATACCGCTAAAGCCGATCTGGAAAAGCTTCTGGCTGTTCCCGGCAGCACGAGATTTCTTTCTGAAGAGGAGGGAGAGCTCACTCCGGTGCCCCTGGCCCGGGACGAACCCGAGATTCTGATTTCCCGGCTCAGAATGACCGATGCCCGTACCTGTTCCTTCCTGGCGCTGTCCGATAATGACGGACACGGCATGGCCGCTAATGCCTGCGAGCTTCTCAGGCTTTTGGCCGGCGGAAAGTAATGCGGGGAAGGACTGGAAGGGGAGCCCGGTAAGTCCGGAGCATCCCTGAGGATAAGACGTTAAGGAGAGCCTGCCAAAGCAAGGCTCTCCTTAACTTTTTACTGTTGAATAATTCCGGTAAAGCCCATAAAGGCCATGGACAGAAGACCTGCGGTGATAAGAGCGATAGCGCTGCCGCGGAAGGGGGCCGGGGTGTTGGCGTTATTTATCCTTTCCCGCATGGCCGCAAAGAGCACCAATACCAGCGTGAAGCCGGCTCCGGCTCCCAGACTGAATACCAGCACCTCCAGAAGGCCGTGTCCCATATTCACGTTAAGGATTGCCAGGCCCAGCACAATGCAGTTGGTGGTGATAAGAGGAAGGTAGATCCCCAGAAGACGGAAAAGCTCCGGACTGATATGCTTCACCATAAGCTCGGTAAACTGCACCACGGCGGCAATCATGACGATATCCGTTATAAGGCGGAGCTCTGTGATGTCCAGAGGCACCCGCACCAGCTTTTCCATAGCGTAGCAGGCCAGAGATGTCAGCACCAGCACAAAGGTAGTGGCTATTCCCATGCCGGTGGCTGAAGACAGCTGCTTGGACACGCCGATAAAAGGGCAGATACCCAGAAAGCGTACCAGCACAAAGTTATTCACAATGGCGGCGCTCAGGAACAGAAGAACGTAGGACATGAAGGCTCCCTCAAGTTTTGAACGGCGTCATTATATCCCAGATGCCCGGAAAATCCCAAGGGGCAGGAAATACGCTCCGTGCCGTCATTTCGAGAATTGTTTGAATGCTATGCGAGGCTCTTTTGCGTCTTGATTATTGTCGCTGCTCTGTGCGGCCATTGTTGCAAACCGCAACAAGATAGTCTGACTGAATTATGTCAATGCGGTAGCTGTGAAATTAACAGCGAGGTGAGAAACACCTCGCTTACAGAGTGATGCCTTCAGTGGGGAATGTGGGTTATTTCAGCGTCCGCACCGCCACCGAACAGCGTTTTTTGAAGAAGCAGATGCCGTAAGCGTAAACTCCTTCGATATCTTGTCTCTCTAAATAGGGATCTGCATATTTTTTGTCGAGAACCTGATCTATGGCCGATCTGGCTATAAGCGCTTTATCGCGGTTTTCATCATCTGTCTGCTTCAGCTCCAAAATGACAATGATTTGTTCACTGCCGGAAGATTGGATTATTAAGTCTATATACCCCTCCCCGGATTCAAAATTTGATTTCTGTTCTTTAATCAGGGAGACTCCGTTAACCAATAGACCGTTTATAAAACCGTGGTAGTAGTTTTCCTTTGGAGCGTTAGTGGCAAAGTCTCTTACGGAAACATATTTGGCCAGAAGACTGCTGAGATGCTCCTGCGTTTCCGCGGCATTGCCGGAAAACAGACTCTTGATAAAATCCGCGGCATGTTTTCTCATAACCGGATTCCTGCTGAAAAACCGGCGCATGCCG
>NZ_JBGVBR010000134.1:0-3327 GCF_045225735.1 Succinimonas sp.
GATCCCATCATCGTTTTCGGCGGTTCCTGACAGACAGATATAATTCTCATCCGCAAGATCCTCGCGGCAATTTTCCAGTTCCTCATATATGTACGGCAGGATAAGATCCCTGTACCGCGGAAGTGTTTCTTTATCAATGACTTCTATGTTCATAGCAGTTAGTAGTCAGCGATCAGGGTTTAGAAGGCAGGTGATGACCATCCCCAAGACCCTAAATCATATACCCTATTTTCTCTTCATCTGCTGCAGAGAATCCGGAGCGTTGAATGTATCTTCAGCAAGGACAATTTTCAGCATTCCCTCAAGTAATGAAGTGAGCGGCGACCGGTTGTCACCCAAAATTTCACCCAGTGACTCTCCTATGAAGTTCGGAGCGTTATGCAGCGGGCTTTCCTCAGAATCACTCGCTTTGAAGACTTTGAAGATCCAGTTTTCCGCTATCAGGTTATGAAATAATCCTAACAGATAATCCTTATCCGGATTATCGATCTCCGCGTTTCGTTTCATTGCCCGGAGAACGGCCATCAGGTCGTCCTTCTTTCTTTTGATGCATTCCAGCATGTCATTTTCCAGCCAGGCTTTGATCGTATCCTTATTACCCGAATCTTCAAGGGAGATGTGGTTCAGATAACGCTGCTTCATGCCGCCGAAGATTTTTTCCAGGATCAGGGATTTGTAGACATTTCCGGAAGAATTGCTCAGAATGGCACCGTTTGCGTCTCCCTCATTTTCTTTCTTATGCAGAGCAAAGGCATAATCCACATCCTGCTGGGTGTAGGACCCTTTTTCCAGCATATAATTGTGCGAGAGGTCGAACTGATCGGCAAGCTTGTCCATCCGTTCCGCCTTCTCCAGTTCCTTTTTCTCTGCTTTTGTCAGCTCCCGCGTATTGTCAGCCTTTATGTGTTTCAGTTCCTGAAAACGCGCGTATTTCTCAACCGCCGTCTGAGGATTTTTGTAGATCTGGAGATAGGATTCATAATGGCTGGGTGTCATCATGGCTTCACCGTTACCGGCTGTGACCCGATATTCCGTTCTTGTGGTATCACTGCGAATATTGCCCAGATCTCCGCCGGCATCTGCTCCGTAATCTGTTTGGGCATAGAGGTTATCAATATATTGTGCGGCTCTTGAAAGAAGCGAGATCATGTGAATTACCGGCACATGCAGCCGTTTATCATTTTTAAAATATTTGAAGAGCAGCGTATTAAGCCCGGCGATTTGTCCGTCCAAATCCGCCCTGGCAGCTTTTAATGCCTGAGGCTGATTATCAATGCCGATCAATTGTTCGATCGTCCCACCTGCGTTATCCAATTCGGCAATAGGCGTCACCAGCTCCTCTGTCATTTCCGGCATGGAAAATAATTCATCCAGGCTGTTTTTGCCCAGTACATTCAGAATGGTCTGTATCAGCGATTGCCCTTCATCACGCAGAGCGTGTTGGAAATCCCTCAGCATCGCGCCGTTTTGCTGCTGACTGCGGCTGCTGAACAGACCTGCACTGCTTGATCCTCTGTCAGCGGCCGGCAGCGTACCGCTGTACGCGTCGGAGCTGACCATTCCGGCGTCAGGACCTTCCAGACGGCGCATGTTTTCCGCAACGGCATTCGGGCTGTCCGCCAGAGACGTTGTGGTCGGAGCTTCGGACGGTGCATTCTTATAGTTGCGGTAATCCTGTTTGGTTACACGCTTGTTGCCCAGCCCCGCATAACTCAGATCTTCCTGCTGAGCCAATTTTTCTAAATGTTCTTCCGTATTGATCCTTGCATTGGTCTCATGGGCTGTACCGGCAAAGATCCCGAAATTTCCGATGGCATTGACACGGGGAACTTCCATTTTGAAAATACTGTCCGCCACCGGAACATGGGCAACATTCTGAACCATGTCTTTTACAAAGGTGGTACAGTTTCGGGTCAGACCGTTATAGCCCTTGTCAGCATAGGTTTCCGAAGCCTTCAGGATCGCGCTGATCTGGCGGTTTTTGGCGGGAAAAGTACGGGTGATGGTCCAGGCTGCATTGCTTTCATCCATCAATTGTCCGGGAAAATTTCCGGCTTTTGTGGAATTCAGAGAAGTTTGTGAAAGCGTGCTGCCTGCCATATAAAAGCCGTACTTCAGGGAATAGCGTTCATACTGCCCGGAGATGCGGCTGTAACGGCTGTATTCCAATCCGAGACCGCTGTGCCCCATGTCAGGAATAATGCTCCCCGTCATTGTTTTATCTACAGCTTCCTCCGGCTGGTTGACATTCACACTGATCGTCGGAGGCAGCGGTTTCCCTTCCGAATCGGTCGCCTTTTTTGCTGTGACTCGGGACCAGACAGTCGGCACCCGGCGGAAATCCGCCATGATGTCATCCTGTCCGTCAGGGGCTTTTTCATATTTTGCGCCGTCCCAGCCCGGGATGACGTCATGCTGCCGTTTATCCTGCGTGATGTTGGGATTCTCCGTACTTCCGCTCACCGATTGTTTGTATTTCTTCGTGAAATAAGTGAAGCGGGCCAGGTTTTGAACAACATTTAGGGCTTTCCCAAAGGTTTTCCCCATAAATTTGGCTGTGCCGGTCAAAAATCGACGGAACCACCCGGTTTTTGCCCGCGCGGGCAGCTTCTGTGCGTTGAAATTACAGCCGGCTGCCGGCAGCATTTCATTGTTGATCTCATTCAAATCATTTTCAATGATATTGTTATTCTGAATGATGTTTTCCCGGTCATTTGATTTTTTGCGACCTTTCTTTTTCGGAGCATGGACGACCATATCCTCCCGGGATTCTGTATTCTTACTGCTTTCGCTCTTTTTGGATTTTTTGCCCTTTTTCTTCTTGGGTGCGACCGCGATCAGATCTTCCGGAAGATCCGGTTTCTCATCGAATCCCTCACCGATCTGATCCCATACCTGCTGCAGCTTTTCTTCATTGGTCATTGCCGGATCTTCGGAAAAAAGCGGTTTCTGCTCCATCTGATCCGGGAAAATGTCCTGCACCGGAGGATCATTGACAGCGTTCTTTTGAATGGCGTTTTCCAAAATGTTGGCTACAAAATTTTGTACGAGGGCTTTTTGATCCTTACCGTCTCCCGCTATATTTTCATTATTGCCTTTTTCTAATATCGATTTCTTATCTTCTTCATCATTATTCAAAATATCATCAAAATTGTCATTTGAGATATTCAGATCAAGTTTTCCGTTTTTTATCAGGTTTTTATTTCCGCCATCGTTATCATGATCAGACTCGGACATTACCGTATTTTTGCGGTGCTTTTCCCCGTTGTTGATGATGTTGTCATCATCGTTATTGATACGGTCCAGATTTCCTTCCAGAAATTCCAA
>NZ_JBGVBR010000135.1:0-2884 GCF_045225735.1 Succinimonas sp.
AAGGCTCAGTTTCGGACATAATCCCAGGCCGTAAGCGCCTTTTGTTAACCTCAAAGCTAACCTCACAGTTCGGCGTCCTCATAGTCCGGCCATTCGTTTTTCCTCTGAACGGCGGAGACAGAGCCCAAACGACCGAGCCCAAAACTCCGTTTTTCTGGCTGTTTGCTCTGCGTTCATTGTCAATGAATAGGAGCCCTCAATGAATAGGCACCGTCAATGAATACAGGCATCAATGGAACGGAATGACGTTAATCGGGATAGACGTTAATGGAAAACAAAATCGTGCTCAGACTTGCCGACGGCCGGGAGACGGAAGCTCTGGCTCCGGTTATTGTCTCCGCCAGCAGATCCACCGATATTCCGGCGTTTTTTGCCCCGTGGTTTATGAACCGGCTCCGGGCCGGATACTCGGTATGGATAAACCCCTTCAACCAGAGACCGTCGTACATTTCCTACCGGAATACCCGGGTGATTGTCTTCTGGTCAAAGAATCCGGCTCCCATGCTGCCTTATCTTGACGAACTGGATCGCATGGGGATCAACTGCTATTTTCAGTACACCCTCAATGATTACGAGAATGAGGGACTGGAGCCTCATGTTCCCAAGCTTCAGAAACGGCTGGAAACCTTCAGGATGCTTTCTGAAAGACTGGGGCCGGAGCGGGTTATCTGGCGGGCGGATCCTCTGATCCTGACCCGGAGCATCACCCCGGAACTTCTCCTAGCAAAAATCCGCTCCCTTTCCGACAGCCTGGCCGGGCTGACCCGGAAGCTTGTTTTCAGCTTTTTGGATGTGAACGCTTATCGGAAGGTACAGCGCAATCTCGTGAGGGAAAATATCTTCGCGGAGGAGGAACTCGGTCATGCCGAGATCGGGAATGCGGAACAGCATGTGATTGCCCGGGGGCTTCAGGAGCTCCGGGAGGAATGGCATCGGAAGGGCTGGGATTTTGCCCTGGCCACCTGCGCGGAGAGCACTGATCTCTCCCGCTACGGTATCGAGCATAACCGCTGCATCGATCCGGAGCTTATGGAAAGAGCCTTTCCTGAGGATCGTCTGCTTCGGGATTATCTTGCAGGATTCCGGAAAGAGGGCGGGGAGTTTGATCTCTTTAATGCAGGGACACCCGGAGGCTTTGATTACACGAGGTTCAAGGATCGGGGTCAGCGGCAGATCTGCGGCTGTGTCCGGAGCAAGGATATCGGCATGTACAATACCTGTCCCCATGGCTGCGTTTACTGCTATGCCAATACTTCCCGGGATCTTGCCCTCAGGAATTGCCAGAGCTGTCTCCGTAATCCGGAAGGCGAGAGCCTGATTCCGCTTGTTCGCTGAACTGACCGGTATTGCGGAGAAAGTCCCGTAACCCCTCCCGTAATCCTTCCGGAACCGTTACCCGAAAAGACTGCTGTCTGATACCTGATATCTTTATGAGCCCCTGACGGTTTCGGATCGTCCGGGGCTTTTGCAGTATCCGGAAGTATACCGCTTGATGAAAAAAGCGGCTTTACGTCATTCGGAAGGGCGGTAAATCATATATTGGGAGCTTTCTTTCCGGAAAAGCTGCCGCATCTGTCCCAAAGTTTAGGTGATTGCTTTCAAATGAGTCCCTGTCAGAAATGAGGGTATGATAAGATCCGATCAGGAGAGGTGTTTTTTCAGGCTGTTTGTTTTCAGTCAGATGACCGGATAAACAGATGCCCGGATGAATTGAAAAGGGCCTTAGGAAGCAGGATCGGCGGGTAACTGGCAGCCGCAGGATTGATGGAATTGGTGAAAAAGCGAGGAGGGGGTAATGAGGCAACATAGATTTTCCGGATTACCCGGATTTGGCAGGAACGGCTTTACTCTGGTGGAGCTCGTGGCCGTTATCGTCATACTTGGCATTCTTTCCGCTACCGCAGTTCCCAAATTTACCGCCATGCAGAGCGATGCCAGAATAGCCATTCTCAAAAATATGCAGGGCAATATCAGATCTGCCAATACCATGGTGTTTGCCAAGGCCATGATGAACAGCACGAATATCAATTATTCCGAGAAGGAAGCCGGAGGAAGTTGGGTAGAGGATTGCAGCACGGATAATTGTGTTCAGATCGGTGATCTCTGGGTGTATCTCAAGTATGCCTACATCGACCGTAATTCCGTGGCGTTTATTCTGGATGCGGACATTTCCGGCGTGGAAATCAGGCAGATTGAGAATTCGAAAACCAAAAAGAAAATCATGGTGCCGAAGCGCGATACCAAGGTCGGTTATGCCAATAACACCTGCGGCGGCGGTGTGTGCGAGGGACACGATTTCTGTCAGTGCCGGGTTGATGATCGCAGTAACAAGAAATTTAACGGCAGAGACAACCAGTTTATTGTCCCCCGCGGCCAGCATTATCCGAAGCTGTCAGGCAATAAGCCGGTCGATTCCCCCGAGTACAAGTGTTACTTCAGATATTCTTCTGCCGAGTATATTGATGATGTGCAGAGGCCGCCGATTTATTATCTGGAAACTTCAGGCTGCTGATAATCAGGAGCTGATGAGAAATCCCTGCGCTTCAATAATTGGCGCGGGGATTTGTTTTTAAAGGGGAGTTAAGGATCAGAAGCCTGAAGCCGCGGACTGAAAAACCGATGTGAGAACGTCCTTAATCAGGAGATTTCTGCCTGTCTGAGACAGCTCCGAATATTTCCGAAACAGCTAACTAGAAGAACCTTCTTAATTGTTCATGACAGACCGAGGCCGGACACGGGAACAGAAAAGCGCAATGTTTTCAGTCCTCATCCCGGAGCCCCGGAATACCAGCCTGGTCTTTATTTTAAGAGTTTGGAAACCCCGAAGCCGGTGGCAAGGCCGCCGATGGTTGCCCCCACAGCGGTGCCGATGCCCGGAAAAATG
>NZ_JBGVBR010000136.1:0-4115 GCF_045225735.1 Succinimonas sp.
AAAGTATTCACCGCCCCACGATTATTTGCCGTAACTGTCGCAAACCCCTTTCACTTGCGATAAACTTGCAAAATATCTTAACCTTATCCCGTCCCGGAAGAATACAGACCGGCACAGTAAAACCGGCAGAGAAATACCGGCATAGCAGAGACGGGAAACTCACAGGATCCGAAACCGGCCGGATCAGACAGGACAGCAATGAACACAAAAGAACCGCCCCATGAAACCCCCGGGGATCCTCCCGTTCCGGCAGCCCCGGATCCCCGTCCCGCCGCGGAGGCTCCTTCCCGGAGCCAATCCTCCCGGGCGCCTGAGGTCGTGAAGATCGGCTTTGCCATCGCGGTGCTGGCGATTATTTTCGGGGGAAGTCTCCGTAATTGCGAGGGAGACTCCGTGAGCTACTCCGGGAGCTACGGAGAGAGATACAGCGAAGCCGCAGATGACGATGAGATCTGCTGGAATGCCGCCGACTGCCTGAAAAAAGCCCGGGTCTACAGCCGTACCGGAGAAACAGCCTATGCGGAAACCGCCGCCGTAAAGGCCTGCGACCTCGGGAGCAGCGAAGGGTGCTATATGCTGGGGCAGGATATTATCAATAAAGCTCTGGCCGAGAACGATGAAGACCAAAGTAAAAGCGCCCGGAGAAGCATCCGGGATCGGCTCTGGAAGGGGGCGGCCAAGGTGCAGGAGAGCTGCATTGCCGGTTATCCTCCCGCCTGCGAGGCCATGGCCCGCTACACCGGAGGAGAGCTTTCCATAATGAAGAATCCCGCAAGATCCGGACAGTACCACACCCAGGCCTGCGAGCTTGAGGTATTAAGTTCCTGCCTTCCCGCCATTGAGTTCCAATGGGAGCAGAAAAAGGATTATAAAAAAGCCTGGGAGCTTTCCAAAAGGCACTGTGCTTCCGGAAACCGGGAAGCCTGCGTCTACTACGCCATTCTGGCCGAGAATATCCAAAGCCAGGAGCCGGCCCTGAATGACCGGCGGCGCTGGCTCCGCGCCGGATGCGACCAGTACCGGATCCCCGGTGCCTGCTATCTGTTCGGCTTCCGGACTGACCGGGATCAAGCTCCGGAAGAGCGCCTTAAATATCTTAACGAAGCATGCGCCCTCTCCAAAAATGACAAGTACTGCTCTCTGGCAGAAAAGGAAAAGCGGATCCAGGAAGGGCGGAACGACGCCCGCATGATCGCTCCCCAGGGATAAGCCGCCTGAGTCTGATTATTAAAGGAAAAAAGAAATGGCAATCAACAGCAATTACCCCACCGATAATTCGGGCCGGAATCCGAATACCCCTTCCGCGCCCCGGCATCCGGTGCTTTTGAAGCTCCTGGGCTGCGCCGTTTACGCCGCCTTCGCAACATCGCTTTCTCTGTCAATAGGCGTCTTCTGGCTTGCCGCGCAGCCAGGAGGGGATTCCCTTGTCATTAAGCGGGGGGAGCCCGGCGCCGTTACAGAACCTGTTAAGGAAACATTTACGGAAGCGCCGAAAACCACCCATGATGAATCCGCCCCGCTGATGCCGCCCGCCCGCATAAGCGGCCGCAATAAGGAAAAAATTTTTGACAGCCCGGACTACAAATGCCTGGATGGCATTGAATGCTTTGAGGCCGGAGCTAACCTGATGGGCCGCGCCAAATACCGGGAAGCTGCCGTGCAGCTGAAGCTGGGCTGCGAGATGAATAACCCCCAGAGCTGCTGGAAAATGGGGGAACTGGAATTTCGCCGCTGGATCCCGGATGCCTCCCGGGAGAAGGCGGATTATTATTTCAGGCAAAGCTGTTTTCAGGGGCTGTTTGGCGCCGGCTGCATCGGTCTCGTTGACAATCTCAGAAAAAACTTTGCTCCTTCCTCCGAAAGAGATATGGCGATTACGCAGGCCCTGGATATCGCCTGCCGTCAGGGCATCCAAAAGGCCTGCAATGACCGTGCGGTAACGGTAACGCCGGACGGGACGAAGCCCAAAAAGCCGGAGGCAATTACCGACACTCAGGCGGAGGAGCTTGCCCAGGCCTGCCAGGAGGGCGACAGCAAGGCCTGTTTAAAGGTGGCCGAGCACTACGAGAATCATCCGGATCTGTCCCCCAAAGAAAGAACGGACAAGGCCCGGCAGATTTACGAGTTCCTCTGCCAGAAAAGGGATCCCCAGGGCTGCCAGAATCTCCGCAAAATCAAAAGGGCCGCAGGGATATAGCCGAGAGCCGAAGCATTTTCAGAGATCCTGAAACTTAAAAGAATCAGCAGGAGACCGGGAAACCCATGGGAAGAAATTTAAGCACGCGGATGTCAATGAAACTGACGCTGATCAAGTCTGTCATTATCGGCGTTACGGTGAGCGCTTGTTTAGGACAGATCTTTTTACTGCCGGATGTATCGGACGCTTATGAAAAGATCGACGAAGCGGAAAGGCATATCGAGCGCTATCCCCCTTTGCATAGCTCCTTTCTGCCCATGATGAATGTCTATGAAATCGGCAAATATCACACAGACCTCTCAGAAGAAAACTGTCAGGCGGGTTTTCCGCCCGGCTGTCTCCTCCGGGGACTTATTGCTCTGGAACACGGAGAACCCGGGAGCGATCCCGATGAAAACCGCAAGCTCGCGGAGAAGTTTTTCCGGCAGGGCTGCGCCAAGAGCGATCTCCCGGTCTGCCGGATCATTTCAGAAACCCGCAGGGACGATGAGTCCCGATCCCCGGAGGATGAAGAAAGGGTGATCCTCGGGATCCTGATGACGGGCTGCGACATCGGAGCCGAGATGCCCTGCGGCGATGCGGCCCAAAGGTTTTTCGAGAAGGGGGACTATCGCATGGCCCGAAGCTACGGCACCAAGGGCTGCGCCATGAAGGATTATCGCGGAGTTCCCTTCAGGGAGGCCCGGAGCTGCCAGTACCGAAAGCTTGCTCTGGAAAAGCTGGCCCGGGAAAACGCCGTCCCGGCGGATCCGGGAGAGCCGGCTCCTGCTGCTCCGGAGCCCATTACAGCTAAAGAGTGATCCCGGAGAGGCACTCCCTGAAGCTGACTCAGCCGGGAGCAAGTCTTAAGCCCCCGGAAACAGGAATCCGATTTCCCAAAAAGGAGTTATTTACCATGTACAATCGCCGCGGAACAACAAGCTGTCAGGGCTGGGTCGAAATGCTGACTGTCTTCCTGATTACCATGCTCATATTTCTGGTGCCTCTCTACTATTTAGAAGCCCTGCCATGGCAAAAGGAGCCGGAGCCTGACAAATTTTTCTGCAGGAGCGGCGTTAACTGTTATCTCGCCGGAGAAAAGGATTATCAGGCCGGGAACTACGAGGATGCCGCCAGGCTTTTGGTCTCCGGCTGCGAATTAAACTATCCCGCAAGCTGCGTTCTCCGGGGCCGCATGGCTCTTGAGGGAAAAGCGGATACCGCTTCCCCGGTACAGGCCCTGTACTATTTCCGGAAGGGATGCCAAAAGAGAGACCCGGCTTCCTGTCACCTTCTGGCGGACACCTATTACCGGCATTTCCGAGACCGTCCGAAAGGCATGGACATGGTAAGATGGGCCTGGCCCAGAGCCTGCGAACTGGGATCCCCGGAGGGCTGCCTCGGCTATGCCGGGTTCCTGGCGGAGACCGCAAAAAGCAAACAGGAAATTAACGCGGCTCTGGCGCTTCTGGACAGAACCTGCAGTCTTGCGGGGCAGGGGGAGCTCTGCGAGATGGCCGGGAAAATGCGGAAGAAGATCCTCGGGATGACTCCCGGCAAAGCGGATTCCGCAAAGAAGCCTCCGGAGCAGAAAGCGGCCCCGGCTCCTGTTCCGGAGGATCCAGAAAAGCTCCGGGAAGCCTGCAGCCAGGAGGACACCGCAGCCTGCCTGAGACTGGGCGCTTATTATGAGCATGATGAGAGACTCCTGACTGATAAAAGACGGGAGCAGGCTATGGAGGTTTACGGGAAGCTCTGTCAGAAACGGGATCCCCGGGGCTGTCAGGAATTCCGCCGGCTAAAAAACGCCTTGGGGAGGTAACCTGCAGGGTTGCGGAATAATAAGTCAAAGACAGCAAGGGGCGGTAACGGCAAATGAGATATCAGAGACCGGGATCGGTGATTTTTGGTAACTGCTTCGCTATTGCTTTCATAATTT
>NZ_JBGVBR010000137.1:0-18568 GCF_045225735.1 Succinimonas sp.
ATCATGTGATCTCCGGCACATTATTCTACACATTTATCACAGCTCCGGGGAAAAACCTCCCCTCTTTCGCGGCCAAAGAGAGAAAAAATCTGCCCCTTGCCCGGAATATTCCGGGTTTTTCCTGAAAACCCGGCTCCGGGACGGCGTTTTCGGAATTTTCCGGGAAGCATGATTCGTAACAGAGGTCAGGGATAGTGTCAGTGAAAGGACAGGAAAATGCCCTGAGGATAATGCCGGAAAATGCGAAGAAATAACAGTTTCCGGGCAATTCTGCATGATACCGCATATTCAGCGCCATTAAGCACGCAAAAAACCGGAACTTCCCGCCTAAGACGGATATAATGGCAGAGAAGCAATTACTCACTGTAACGAACGCCATACATTAAAACAGCAAATCACTATGTCTATTTTTACGCACTTTATTGACAGCAGCATGTCGGATATTCTCTGGTTTTGCCGGGGAAACTGCATTTATTCCCGCCGGCACGGAGCTAAAGAATGGACTCCGGTACGGGAATTTGACGCCCCGGTGGTTTCCATCGACTATACCGGAGAGATCCTGAAAATTCACGGTCCGGCTGCATTTGCGCTGCTGGAGAACGGCCAGGTATGGTATTCCTTTGATCAGGGTCAGTCCTGGCAGCAGCTGGAGCTGGATGCGCCGGTAAAATCTCTGGCGGCCATGAAGCGCTACTGCGATGAACAGCACCACTACGACAAGATTACGCCGGAGACCCCGGAAACCACCCTCGGAGATATGCAGACCCTGTTTCTGCTTACGGATAACCGCATCAGATGCTATGCCATTTCCCCGGATCTCAGCTTTGTCTTCAAGGGAGCCATTAATCCGGTGGCAGCGGATAAAATCATCGGTTACCGGGATTATCTCATGTTTATTTCCGCCAAATCTCAGAGCGTGCCCATTCTCTATGTCTATAACGAGGAGACCGGAATAAAGAAGCATACCGTGTCCTGTCCCCTGAAAAAGGTCAAGGGCCTGGTGAACTTCAACAATTCTCCCGCCATGCTCCTGAACTGGGGCAAGATCATCGTGCTGACCAGACTGCCGGTCACCGGCACGCTGTATCCTTTCAAGAAGGGCAGCTCCGAAGACTTCCCCTGGCCCAACAAAATCGTTGACATGATATGCGTGGATACCCTCCTTTACGCCCTTTTGGACAACGGAGAAATGCATATCGGGCACCCGGATCTGGGCTGGCGCAAGGTACGGCTGCCCGGAGATCCGGTGCCGGAAAACGCCCCGGACGATCTCGGGGACATGTACAATCAGGGGCAGACTCTGCTTTTTGAGATCTTTGCCCGGGAGCTCTTCTCCTGATCCGATCCTGAAATTTCCTGCTCCTGAAAAAAAAACGCCCCGGAATCCTTCTCATTAAGATGGGGATTCCGGGGCTTCCTGTCTCTCTCTTAAGAGCTGATCAGGAGTTCTCCGGGAGCAGCGTAATCCCGTTATCATCCAGGAGAATCTGCTTGTTTTTGTAGAGAGAGCCGATCACCTTCTTGAACTTGCCCTTGCTCATGCCCAGATCCCTTTCAATATCCCGGGGATCTGATTTATCGCAGTACGGCAGATGTCCCCCAGCCTCCCGGAGCTTTGCCAAGATAAAGCCGCCGGCGCTGATGACGCCTTCCTGGCCGCCCTGATACAGGGACAGGTTTATCTTTCGATCCGGCCGCACGGACTGAATAAAGCCCTTCATCTTTATGCCGTAATGGACATCGTTATGAGCCGCCAGATGAGCCGGAAGCATGCCGAAATAGCTGTTATTCACCACCATCCGGATGCCCAGAGGGGTTTTGGCCACCGGCATCAGAGTTACCCGGTCTCCCGGCTTGAGATCCGCATCCTCGGGGAGATAGTCCGTGAAATAGCGATTGAACTTGCTGGTCCCGAAAAGCCGCCCTTCATTGTCGATATCCACATAAACCACATAGTACTCCCCCAGCTGGAATTCCGGATTCTGTTCTCTGAAGGGCACCATGAGATCCTTGCGAATTCCCCATTCCATATAGGCGGCTCCCGGAGTTACATCCCGCACCAAAAGACGCCCCAGTTCCCCCAGAAGCGCCCGGGGTTTTTTGGCGGTAATGGTCAGCCGTCCGTCATCTATGTAGCAGAAAACACTGAGACTGCCATCCGGCTTCAGATCCTCAGGAATCTGAGATCTGGGAAGAAACACCTCCCCGTAGCCATCGGCATCGAAAAAACCGCCCTTATCGTCGGTTCTGACAAGCCGGAGGTTATTCATTCTTCCGATAGTGATGGTCATAATCCCCCCTGATACGGAAAAGGCACCCTTCTTGAGAGTGCCTTTGTCATAAAGTCATAAACTGAAACGGAGTCTGTCCGTTAAGCGCGCATGAAATCGATGTGGATCAGAGCGCCGTTTACCGGATGACGCTGAATGGCAACCGGCTTAACGGTTACTTCCTTGCCGTCAATGGTAAGAACGATAGGGTCAGCATAAAAAGCCGGGCTCTGCTGAGCGGTAAATACAGGGATGTACTCGAGGCTGATGCTTACAGGAGCTTCATTTCCGCCGTAGATAATAGCCGGCAAACGGTTCGCACGACGAAGGCGGCGGCTCGCACCCTTCCCGAATACATTACGAACCTCAGCGGTAAACTTGTTAGTTTCTGCCATTTTGATTACTCTCAAAAAAATACACTAAAGAAAAGGAAACTGCCTTGCGACCAGGGCAGATCCATCAAAAACGTGCGGATTTTAGCATTGTTGTCAGGATTTAACAAGAAAATTATTACAGCATCAGATTCGCCAAAAACGGAGCTCTATGGCTGCTCCGCTGCCGGGGTTTTGCGTGAGAGCAGCCAGTCAGCCACGTCAATAATCTGTATTCCTTCGTAATCCGTCATCCCGTGTCTGGTTCTGGCAAGAATGAGCTTCGGATAGGCATCTCTTATTTTTAGCAGAGGACTTGTTTCTCTTTCCAAAGTCTTTTCATCGGTTATGTTATCGGAGACTTGGATATACAGCTTCTCGCTGCGCTTCATGGCCACAAAATCGATTTCCTTCTTATAAAGCATGCCAGCATAAACCTCATATCCCCGGCGTATCAGTTCTATCGCTACAATATTCTCAAGCACCCTGCCGTAATCCATATTTCTCGTGCCAAGCTTCGCATAACGGAACGTATGATCACTGAGGTAATACTTATTATTGGAGGTCAGATATTTCTTTCCTCGGATGTCATATCTGCGAACTCTGTAGAATGCGAAGGCTTGGCAGAGATACTCCATATAAGCGCTCACAGTCCTGTGATTGATATTATTCCTGTTGCCGGTGAGAGTATCGGCAATGTTTCTTGCGGATGAGAGATTTGAAATGTTATCCATCAGGTATTCTGATATCTGATCCATCAGAGAAGCATTCCGGATTTTGTATTTTTGCCTGATGTCCCTGACAATTAGCGTATCAAAGATATCTGCAATATAGTCGTACTTCGCTTCCTGCCTGCGATACAGGTAAGAGCCTGATAAGCCTCCCTCGATAATGTATCTGTCAAATGCGTCGTAAGCATTATCGAGTTCAAAGTATTTAACAAACTCGGTGAATGAAAACGGATAGACCTTTACCTCAAAAGTCCGTCCGGTGAACAAAGTAGCCAGATCGGAACTCAGCAAAAATGCGTTTGAGCCAGTAATATAGATATCGTATCGTTCCTCTGCATGCAGCCAGTTAATCGCTTTTTCAAAATCCTTGCACATCTGAACTTCGTCAATCATCACATAGTTTGCCGTTCCCTCCTGATACTTGTCGGAAATATAATCATAAAGAGCGCGGCATGTCAGGAGACGGTCATATTCCGGGAGACTGAAATTCACATGAATGATATTTGCTTCCGGATCGTTCTTCTGTGCATATGATATGAATGATTCCAGAAGCTTTGATTTACCGCAGCGTCGTACCCCGGTTATAACCTTTATGTCAGGTGTGCCCTTTGCCTCGATAAGCCTTCCCAGATAAAGATTACGTTCAATAAGCTTCATGCGTCATCACCTCACCATCTTCAGTGCTTTGCTGCTATTGTAGCAATTCTATTTCCCGTTTTTAATTTTTGTACAATTTTGGGAAATAGGATTTGCTTATGCTTCCCAAAAATATATTTAATCAGTATTCGGATCAGTTACTGGCTCCCCCAAAGTGGGAATGGCACTGCTTTGTGTCAGGGAACTCCTGACATGTCGGAACAATGCCAAATGCATAAAAATGCCTCCCTGTAAACAATGAAGAAACGTTTTACAGAAAAAACGAATGCAGTGTAAGGGGGCGGGGAGTGTAAGGAAGCAGTCATTCCGGAAGACTGAAATTCACGCAAATGTTGTTTGCGTCCGTTGTCGTTCTTCTGCGCATATGATATGAAAGCCTCCGTCAGCTCGGGTTTTGCACAGCGTCTTACCCCTGTTATTATGACTTTTGTGTCAGGCGTGCCACCTGTCTCGATAAGCCTTCCCAGATAAAGATTCCTTTCAATAAGCTTTATGCATCATCACCTCACCATCTTCAGTGCTGTGCTGCTATTGTAGCATTTCTATTTCCCGTTTTTAATTTTTATACAATTTTGGGAAGTAGAATTTGATTATGATTCCCAAAAGTATATTTTGTCAGTATTAGGATCACTTACTTACTGCCCGCGAGAGGGGCTCTGGCACTGGTTTGGGCAAAGGAGTTCCTGACAATGTCAGAACAATGCCGGCAACAATGCCGGGCCATAAAAAAACGCCTCACCTCAAACAGCGGAGAAGCTTTCTTCATAGAAAACGCGGCAGTAAAGGAGACTATCAGATTTCGGAAGATTGCCATATATTCACACTTGTCCAAAGCAGTCCGAAGATGTCCAACCGTAGTACAATAGCGCTAAGTAACTTAGTGGGGTGATCTATGGATCCTGATACAGATACTTGTTCTTTTGTTATGGATAAAAATGACCATAACGCTTACAAAAGCACTGTTGCCGGTTATGAACAGAATGTAAGAAGTAACATAGCTGAGCATACGCAAAATATCATCAATTATGGCATCCCTAATGCTGAAACTATTGCAGCTATTCAGGAAGTTGCGGAATTGGAAAAAGATCCGAATAAGAAAGTCTATAATTCTTTTGAAGAAATTCTGGCGGAGTTAGACACAAACGGTTCGTTCTGATTTTTAAAGCTAGTTATTTGCGTCATGATAACACACTCAATCATCAATGCCTAAATATTAAATTCTCCAGTTCCCGCCGCGTCTCATCCCGGTTATGACCTTTATGTCAGGCGCGCAGGCATCCCTTGGCCTTGAAAAGCCGCTCCTGATAATGCTTCCGTTCAATAAGCTTCATGCATCGGCACCTCGCCGTTTTCAGTACTGCACTGCTATTGCATCCTTGTAATTTCCCATTTTTGATTTTTGTACAATTTTGGGAAATAGAATTTGCTTCTGTTTCCCAAAAACATATTTTGCTGGCATCCGGGGCGGTAACTGACCCTTGATAGGCCAGACACTGTTTGCGGGAAACGCTCCGGACAGGTCTGAATAATGCCGGGGCCATAAAAAACGCCTCCCCATAAAACACGGAGAAGCGTTTCTCTATTCTGGCCTTCTAGCGGCCTGTTATCGGCTCAGCTATTTTTCTGCCGGCTTCTCGCCCTTGCCGTAAAGCTGCCTGAGGTTGCGGTGCAGCATGATCACGGACAGCGCCACCAGAAGAAGCGCCATAACAATGAGGAAGCCTGCGGCGCCGGCCAGCATCAGGTTCTTGTCGACAAAAGCCTTAATAATGTCTGAAAGCCCCCAGATGCTCATAAGCATCATAAGCGCGGTGGGAAGCAGCGTTACCCAGAAATTAAGCTTTTTGGTCATAAGATACATGCTGACGCCCAGAAGAGTCAGAGCGGCCAGAAGCTGGTTGGAGGCTCCGAATATCGGCCAGATGGAATTGGCGCTTCCGGTGGAAGCCAGAAGACCAGCCAAAAACACTGCCAGTATGGAGGCAACCCAGATATTGGTAATAAAGCTCAGAACCGGGTTCTTCTTTGCGGTAATGCCTTCGTTCTGCATCTTTTCCCGGGTTTCCCAGGAGGGCGTGAAAAGCTCCTGCCAAACAAAACGGGTCAGTCTGGTGGCGGTATCCAGCGTGGTCAGCATAAAGGCCGAAATGGCCAGGCTGATAAAGTTGGACGCCAGAGTGCCGGAAAGCCCCATCTTCGACATAAAGACGCCGATGCCGGAGGCAAAGGCATGAACCGGATTTGCCGCAATTTCCGCAAAATCAGCCTGGCTGAGGTAGGCCACGGAAATCAGGCTCATAACGCCCAGAATACCCTCCACAATCATGCCGCCGTAGCCGATGGTCTGGATGTGGCTTTCCCGGCGGATCTGCTTGGAGGTGGTGCCGGAGGCTACCAGCGAGTGGAAGCCGGAACAGGCGCCGCAGGCCACCAGAATAAAGAGCGCGGGGATCATGTCAGTGGGCTGGCCGTTTCCAATGGGAACGTTGTAACCGGTGAAGGCCGGGAACTTCAGATCCGGAGCATAGCAGCAGATGCCCAGAACGCCGCCCAGAATCATGGCATAAAGCAGGAAGGAGCTCAGATAGTCCCGGGGCTGGAGCAGCCATTTTACCGAAATAACCGAAGCCAGCATCACATAGACGCCCAGAACTCCCATCCAGCTCCAGAGAGCGGCGCTTTTGGCAGCTTCCGCATCCATGCCTCTTTCGATGAACAGGGATACCAGATCGATGGGAATCATGCCGGAGAACCAGACTGTCAGGAATGACAGGGGCACAAAAATCAGCGAAGCTAATTTAAGACCGCACACATTCCGGGAGACGTAGCCGAACACCGGAGCCATGAGAATGAAAAGAACCGAGGCTGTGGCCACGGCCGGGGTCTTCACGAATGTTCCTGCCACCATGAGCCCGAAAATCGCCACCACCAGAATCAGGGACACCCAGCAGAAAATGAGAAACATCTGGCGTCCGGCATAGCCCATAAGCCGTTCGATAACGTAGCCGATGGAGCGGCCGCCGTGCCTTACCGAAAGAAACAGGGAAGCAAAATCATGCACCGCACCAATAAAGACGCAGCCCAGAAGGATCCACAGGAGCGCGGGCAGCCAGCCAAAGTAGGCAGCGGCAATAGGCCCTACAATGGGGCCGGCGCCGGCAATGGAGGAAAAGTGATGCCCGAACAGCACGGATCTGCTGGTGGGCACGTAATCCACGCCGTCATTTTTGGTTTCGGACGGCGTGGATCTCCGGTCGTCGATCCCGAAAAGACGGTTCAGATATCCGCCGTAAAAAGCATAGCCGGCCGCAAAATACGCCAGAGCTATGGTCAGAAGCAATAAACCGTTCATACTTGTTCTGTCTGAGACTCTCCTTTATTTGTTAGTTTGAGAAATCGTAAAAAAATCTTTTCCGAATCAATATCGAAAATCTGTCACCCGAAAATGCGGAAACGGGAACGGACAAAAACGGGATCCTGTCCCCTGCGGTTTAAAACCGCTCCCGGCAGAAAAACCAAAAATCCCGGGGTTTCCGGGACTCTCTTCGCAATGGTTCCTCCGGGGTGCCGGTCAGATCCGGACGCCGGCCCGCACCATCTCCTCCACGGAGCCGTGCTTTTTCAGGGCCTGATTGAAGTCCAGCATGCGCTGCACCGGCAAAAGGGCCTTCTCGCGGATATCCTCGGGCACCTCGATATTGTGTCCCTGAGAGCTTTCCAGAGCGGCTAAAAGCTTCGGCAGCGTGCTCATCCGCATCCAGGGGCAGTGCGCGCAGCTCTGGCAGGTGGCGCCGTGTCCGCCGGTAGGGGCCGGAATCAGAACCTTGTCAGGACAGGCCTGGGATATCTTGTAGAAAATACCGGTTTCCGTGGCAATGATGAACTCCTTGCGATCCATTTCCCGCACCTTGTTCAGGATCTGGGAGGTGGAGCCGGCAAAATCAGCCATGGCGGTTACCGCAGCCGGAGCCTCCGGATGCACCATCACGGCGGCGTCGGGATGCTCGGCCTTGAGATCCCGGAGAGCATCCTCCTTAAAGGAATCATGCACTACGCAATGGGCCTGCCATCTCAGCATGTCTGCCCCGGTTTCCTGAGCCACGTAGGCTCCCAAATGGCGGTCCGGGGCCCAGAGAATCTTTTTGCCCTGAAGATCCAGGTAATGAATAAGGTCAATGGCGCAGGAGCTGGTGGCCACATAGTCGGAAAGAGCCTTCACCGCAGCGGAGGTATTGGCATACACCACGGCGACGCGATCCGGCTCCTCTTCCCGGAGCTTCTGAAACTCGGGAGCCGGACAGCCCAGATCCAGAGAGCACTCCGCCCCGAGATCCGGCATGAGGACGGTCTTTTCGGGGGAAAGAATTTTAGCGGTCTCTCCCATAAAGCGCACTCCCGCCACCAGCAGGGTCTCCGCCGGAGCGTTCTTGCCCCAGCGGGCCATTTCCAAAGAATCTCCGATAAAGCCGCCGGTCTTATCCGCCAGCTCCTGCACCTCGGGAGCGGTGTAATAGTGGGCAATGAGAACGGCGTTACGCTCCCGGAGCTTCAGGGCGATCTGATCCTGAAGGGACTTTTTTTCTGCTTCGGAAAGCTCCGGTTCCGGCTCCGGATAAGCAATACCGGACATGTCTGGCATATACATTTGTTAAGCCTCCGCTGTTCTCTGTTATTCCGCGTTTTCTGTTATTTGCTGGCTCCGCTATAAAGATTCCAGAGCATTTTCCGGCTATTATACACCATTGCCGCCCTGCCCTCGCCATGGCCGAAAGGATTTTAAAATGCGGAAATTTTAAGCCCGGGGCTTTCCGGAGTATACTGTGCAATCTGCGGCATAAGCTCCCGGAAAACCCCGCTGTTTAAGCCGCTTGCTTAACTGCCGCAAGGCCGCTGACTATGCTGCCGGCATAGGCCCCTTAAGGAAAATCATGAAGGAAGCCTCTTTTTCACCGAAATCTCCCGAGTCCCCGGAATCGTCTTCCGCCGGCGCTTTTCCCCGGACGCTGTTTCTTTTATCCGTGATTCCGGGCGGCCCGGAGACCGTGTCCGGAGGTCTCCGCCGCCCGCGGCACGAGGATGCCCATAACGCAGCCATCCTGACCCTTAGGCAGGGACTCGGGATCTTCGCTTCTCCGGAATTTCAAAAAAATGGCGCGCTGACCCGGGAGAATCTTGAAAGAGCTATGAGAAAGCCCCTTCCGGATCTCCCGGAAATCATGACAGAGCCTCTGGGAAAACCGTACTTCCGGGATCCGTGTCTCCCCTGCTTCAGCTTTGCTCATTCCGGAAATCTGGTTTTTCTGGGAATCTCGGACTGTCCTTTGGGGGTAGATGCGGAAAGGGTAACTGCGAGGAGGAATCTTGATGGCATTTCCAAACGCTTTTACTCCCCGGAGGAGCAAAATTACCTTAAGGAAGCAGAGACTCCCTCCGTCATGACGGAACGGTTCTTTGAGCTCTGGACGCTCCGGGAGGCGGCCGGAAAGCTCACTGGAGCCGGGATTCAGGATTTTGAGAAAACCCGGGTGATCCCGGGTTCGGGCCGGCTTTCCGTGGCGGGAAAAGAAATGCGGGCATTTTCCGGAAAAGTCCTCCTTTGCGATGACATCTGGTATCTCGCAGCCGCCCTGCCCGCCGGGAAGCATTCTAGCATTTGTCCTCCGCCGGAGCTTATAACCGCATCCCCTGAGAGCTTTTCATTGGTTTCCTGGAAATTATGGACAAAGGATAGCTGACCGTGCCCGGACAGGAACTGTCGGCATTTCCGCCGCCACTGACCTGCACTCCCTTACTTCTGCATTTCGCAGATCTTGCAGTCAGATCCGGCAAAGACCATGGCGTAGGCCTTGACCTGTTTCCCCCGGAACTCCAGGGCTGACTTGTACTTAAGAACCTGATCTCTGGCTTCATTGGTCAAAGTTCGAATTCTGGCTTCTGTGGCTTCGTTCTTAGCGGCATGCTTAAGCTCAATAAGGTAAATGCACTCATTATCCTTATCTGCATTTACAGTTATCACCAAATCAGCAAATTTCTCGCCGTCTCCGACCACCCTGAGAGACTTCTGCATCTCGGCAAAAATTCCCCGCATGGAATCAAGTTTAGTGTAAAGCGTCAGATTAAGAGCCATTTCGCTCATATGCGTCAGTACCTGGCTGGTAAAAATTCCGCTCAGGAATTCCGTGCAGGATGCAGCAAACGATGAGATATCATCCTTAATATCATGTAGTGCCGATATGTCCAGAACTGAATCTGTAAACACCTTGCTAGGTCTTAGTCGCATATCAGCGGTGCACTGAGCAAACAGCTTTGACATAAAAAGATTCGGAATTTTTAGCGCCAGTCTGTCATCAGACACCTGACTGGTATCGACTGTGAGATAGCCAAGGTAGTAAAGCAAGGACAAAAGCTGTATGCGGTTATATCTGGCGTCTTCGTTCAGATTGATATTTTCAGCAAGTTCCTTCAGTAAAAATCTGTCTCCGCTCAAATATGTATCAATAATTTCATCAGCAAGACCTTCTTCGGCAATGCCGAACAGCTGCTGAAGCTTAGAACCGTCATGGTCTGAAGCCGGATCCAGATAATCTTCCGGAGGAAGAAATTTGCATTTTTTTCGAACTGTTCTCAAATAGTACAAACACATGGATGAATTAAACACCGTGTGTTTTGCTTCCTGACTGAAGCAGTAACCATCGTACACTGGTTTCATGCGGGCAATAATTTCTTCCGCGCTGACTCCCAGCTGTTTGATATCTACCAGATGGGGTATCAATTTAGCAAGCTCCGCTTCAGTAAAGCCGGCATATTCGTTAAAACATGCGTCTGACGTAACATTAAGCGCGATATTGAATCCGGAAGTAAGAGAATCCAAAGATACTGATGACACGCCGGTAATAAAGGTTTTTGCTATGCAGTCCGCTTCTGAAGCCGCTGATTTTATGGCGGCATAAAATGCTTTCAGAAAACCTTTGTCTCCGGTAATGGAAAGAAACAGCGCTAAGTCCTGTGAAAGGATCTGATTGGCGAAATTATCATATTCGTCAATCATTACATAAAGCCTGCCGCGTTTATTGTTTTTAGAGTTTTCAGGGCTTGGAAGCTTCAGAACGTAATCAGAATAAGCTGATGCAAAATTGTTGAATAGGGTGACAGAGTCTGATTTATCAAGATCCTGATAATCAAAAGCAAAATCAGGATATCTTCTTTTGAAATTGCTGATACCATTTGCCACCGCAGAAAAAAAGCTGTTCAGCATGGCAGAGACGCTTTGGGTACTGACTTTGGAAAAATCAAAATTTATAACATGGTAGGTGTTATGGCTGGGAAGATTCTCCCTATAGATATCCGTTCCGGAAAAGAGTTCCTCATATCTGTCCTTGTATGACAGGTCATAGAAGCATTTCAGCATCTGGATAAAGGTGCTTTTGCCAAAACGTCTCGGGCGGAGCAAAATCGGGTAAAGAGGGGTATCTGCATCATCCAGCGCATTGATTACCGAGCTTTTATCGACAAAGGCCCGGCGTAATTCACGAAAGGTTTCATAAACAACTTCGCCATATGGAATGCTTAACAAGGCAACTTTCTCTTCGCTCATAGCGAATCCTTTATTCCGATATGTCTGATATTTTTTGACAGCATTATATTCACTGCCGGCTCGCAAATGATGTCTGTGATTTGATAAAACTGCAAGTCGAATGTTATATGGGTTTACCATAATTATCAACATGAACTGCGGCCATGAAGAGCGGTTTTGCGGCGCTGATAACCCGGCATTGATGACTTTCTGGGAAAACTGCTGATGGCTGCAAGCTCCAAGGCCCGGGGACGGCGGCTCTCATGAATCGTAATCACCCCAGGAAAGCTTGATTTATAAGGCCTGGCAAGAGAGATACAGGTCATGCGGCGATTCCCGGCCGTCTCATCCTCCCAAAAACCTGTGTATAATGAAGCGGAGTCTCCTGACCGCCGTTTTCGTTATCCTGCTTCCGGGCACGGATATCAGAAGTACGGCTGGAGACAGCTCAGTTTGTTATGGGGGAGCTTATGAAATTTCAGTTACCGACCAAAACTCTGGCAGCACTGGCTCTGACATTTGTTCTGGCCCCGGTGCCGGGATTAGCAGCACAGAACCGTTCCGGCGCTGTCGTCATCCCGCCGGGGTATGCGGAAAAGTTTATCGCCGGGACTCCGGAGGCACCGGCGGCGGTGGAGTTTATCCACGGCAAAAGCGGCGGACACTCCCGGGCGCTCCTCCTGAAGATGCCGGACAAAACCCTTAACGACTACGCTCTGGAGGAGTACAAGAAGCTGGGCTGCAAAACCGCCCTCATAGATCTCCGGAAAACCCCTCAGGGAGAAGCCCGGATCGGGGAATGTCAGGTTTCGGACAAATATGAAACCGTGGACATTGCTCTGGTTCTGGAAAGCGACGGCCTCCTTTATTTCGTAAGCAACGGCAAGGTAAAGGAGCGGGATCTCCCGGTACTCCGGGAGCTCTCCCGGAAGAAGCTCCGGGAAAACCAGGCCGCTCCGGAAGCGGCAAAATAACCGGCCGCTCCGGCGTCAGTCTGAGATATGCCGGGGGCGATTTCAGCCTTGTCTTTCTTATTTTGCTCAAAGATCCCGGGCTCCCTTTTGCGGCAGACCCGGGATCTTTTTCGGAAGTTTTCCGGGATCTTCAGCAGGAATCCGGGATTCCGCCATATATACAAATCCCCTGATTTTTTACAGAAATTACCTTCAATTTCGTGATCTGTCCCCATTATTCGGGAATTAATCCCCACACAGGCCCTGCATTTTTATATATTGTCCCATAATTGCGGAGGGGTGTGTCCGGGCTGTTTTCTTCTGTTACAGGAAGCTCTCTCAACCGCGGCAGGAGGCCTCTCCGGTGTTTTTTTCTGACATTTTTATGGAGAAACATAATGGGATTAATCAAAGCCGCTCTTGGAGCCATGGGGGGAACCCTCGCCGATCAGTGGAAGGAATTCTTCACCTGCGATGCCCTGGATAATGATACTCTGATGGTCAAGGGACAGAAGGTTGTTAACGGCAGATCCTCAAATACCGGTGGCAGCGACAATGTTATTTCCAACGGTTCCGGCATTGTGGTGGCCGACGGCCAGTGCGCCATTGTGGTGGACAACGGCATCGTCATGGAAGTAGCCGCCGAGCCCGGCAAATTCACCTATGACAAGGGCGGCGAGCCTTCCATTTTCAGCGGCAAGCTCAACATGGACAAGATCAAGGGCGTCATGGGCACAGCCTGGGAGCGTTTCAAGCAGGGCGGCGTTCAGGGCTCCGATCAGAGAGTTTACTACTTCAACGTCAAGGAAATCATCGACAACAAGTTCGGCACCGCCACCCCGATTCCGTTCCGCATTGTGGATCAGAGAATGAACATTGATATGGACGTGTCAGTGCGCTGCAACGGCATGTTCACCTTCAAGATCACCGATCCGGTCTCCTTCTACAAGCAGCTGGGCGGCAATGTGCCTGACGTTTACGAGCGCGATACCATCGTTCCCACTCTGAAGCAGGAATTCGTAGGCGGCCTTAACCGGGCTCTGGGCGCTCTTTCCGACCTCAGCATCAGACCCTATGCCCTGCCGCAGCACGTGGACGAGCTCTGTGACAGCATGAACAAGGTGCTGAATGACAAGTGGTCAAGACGCGGCATCGAAGTATTCTCCATCGCTCTCAACTCCGTAAGCATGCCTGAAGAAGATCAGAAGATGCTCAAGGAGATCCAGAAAGCTGCCGCCTACGCCACCCCGGGCATGGCCGCTGCTCAGATGGCCAGAGCTCAGGCCGATGCCATGGTAACCGCTGCCGGCAACGCCAACGGCGCCATGAACGGCTTTATGGGCATGGGCATGGCTCAGGGCGCCGGCGGCATCAATGCAGCCAACCTGTTCGCCATGCAACAGCAGCAGCCTCAGCAGCCCCAGATGCAGCAGCCTCAGCAGGCTCCTCAGGGCGGCTGGACCTGTGCCTGCGGCACTCAGAACACCGGCAAGTTCTGCATGAACTGCGGTCAGCAGAAGCCTGAGCCTCAGGGAAGCTGGACCTGCTCCTGCGGCACCCAGAATACCGGCAAGTTCTGTATGAACTGCGGTCAGCAGAAGCCTCAGGCCGGCGGCGCCTGCCCTGAATGCGGCGCCAAGTACGAGGGCCCTACCCCTAAGTTCTGCCCGCAGTGCGGTCACAAGTTTTAAGGACTGAATCAAGCAATGACCAGCAATTCAGAACGCTACAAATGCCCCTGCGGCGGCACCTACGAGTTCGATATCAAGACTCAGATGCTGAAGTGCCCCTTCTGCGATTCCGTCATCTCCCAGGAGGAGTATGACGCCATGGCAGCGCAGAAGCTGGCTGAGAGCAATATCGACATCAAGAACGGCGCCACCCGCATGGACACTGATCCCGAAACCGGGGAAATGATCCAGGAAGGCCAGCAGGAAACCTACGTCTGTAATTCCTGCGGCGGTGAAATCACCCCGGCTCTGACCTCCATTTCTGAAAAGTGTCCCTTCTGCGACAGTCCCATTGTCCTTTCCGGCAAGATCTCCGATGCCCAGCCTGACATCATTATTCCGTTCAAGTTTGATCAGAAGAAGGTGCAGGAGGCTTACTCAAAGCACATTGCCACCAAGCATTTTGTGCCCCGGAGCTTCAACGCCGAAGCCCGCAAGAAGGAGATCCAGGGCATCTACGTGCCTTTCTGGCTCCTGAGCTGCAAGGCCGACGGCGATGTTAATCTCGACTGCCAGAAGATCACCAGAAGAAGGAACGGCGATCAGGAAATCACCGAACATGAGCACTACGACGTTTACCGCAAGAGCCACATGGAGTTCAATGATCTTCCCGCCGATGCCTCCAAGGAAATGGACGATGATCTCATGGATTCCATCGAGCCCTTCAATACCAAGGAAGCTCTGGCCTTCAAGACCGCGTATGTTTCCGGATTTTCCGCCACCAAATACGATGTAGGCGTGGAGGAAAGCTATCCGCGTTTTGAGAAGCGCATGCGGGAGACCTTCGTTAAGACCATTATCGATAAGTCCGTTAAGGGCTATGACAAGGTTGATGTGATTGATTCCCATGTGGACTTCTCGGACAGATCCATCAAGTACGCCATGTTCCCGGTATGGATCATTCGGAACAAGTGGGACGGCAAGGATTTCATCTTCGCTGTGAACGGTCAGACCGGAAAGCTGGTAGGCAATCTCCCCACCGACTGGGGCAGAATGTTCACCTCCGCCGGTATCTGGTCAGTAGCCGCCTCCGCGCTCTGCGTTCCGGGCGCGAAGTTCCTGATGGAGAACAGCGACTGGACCTCCGCCGGCATTATCGGCTTCCTGGTAGGCCTGGTACTCTCCTTTATCGTCCACTTCGTCATGGTATCCGGTAACACCTCTGTTGCCGATGCCACCGAAGCTGACGGTTATCTGGAGCAGGAATCCTTCTCTAACTCCGTGGAAAACGATAAGTACAGCCGCACCGAGAGACAGGTGAGAACCATCAGCACCTCGGCGAAATAGAGCTTAACGCAGCTTAAGAGCTGAGCCTTAAGAAGTGAAAAGGAGTCTTCGGACTCCTTTTTTGTTTCGGTGTGAAAGCAGGGAAGCCCCCAGATGTCACCATGCTCCTGGAGACATTCCTGTTGCCACCGCCCTTCCCTGCCTGCTTCCACTGTCCATGAAAAAACGCCAGATTTTCCTGAGCCGGAAACGCCGCGGGATTTTATTTTACGGAAACCGCTCTTTCCCAAACTGTATGGCTCATGCCAGATCCAATTCCTTGATAACATCGTCAAGAGCAAAAGTTTCGGGATCTTTCTTATATGCGGCACAGGCCTTTTCGTATTCTTGCAGGTCAGATTTTTCTTCGATATGTTCCATGACAATTCCGCGAATCAGTTCTGAAACAGTCATTCCCCGCATTTTCGCATAGGCTTTTATGATGTCTGTATCTGTTTCGTTCAGTCTGAAAGAGATGGTCATAGCGTCTCCTTGTTAATACATTCCCATTTCCAGTACTGTCGGTTTGTGTTTGCAATGAACGGCTTAGTGATGTTTGACAGATTTTGCAGATTCTATATTTCAACGGGAACACATCACAGGATCGCTGGGAGAGCGGATAGATATATCTCGCCGCATAGTACAGAAATACATCAAGACGTTAAAAGAAACCGGGGAAAAGAAACCGGGAAAAGAAACCGGCCGGATAGAGCGGGTATTGCGGAAAACGCTACGGACATTGGAAAGTAAACTGAGAAACCGGAAACGGCGGACGCCCCGGGATAAAGGTGCCCGTCTGGGAGCACAAGAATCCCCAAAGCACCAAGGCGCCGCTAAAACGGTGCTTTGGAAAATGGAATGGGATTCCGCTCCAGACCTTGTAAATAAACGCTTTACCCGCAGTTCTCCAAAACTTCCAAAGCACCGCCAAAGCACCAAAGCTCCTAAAAACGGTGCTTTAGAAAATAGAATGACATTCCGCTCCAGACCTTGTAAATAAACGCTTTACCCGCAGTTCTCCAAAGCTTCCAAAGCACCAAAGCTCCTAAAAACGGTGCTTTAGAAAATAGAATGACATTCCGCTCCAAACCTTGTAAATAAACGATTTACCCGCAGTTCTCCAAAGCTTCCAAAGCTCCGCCAAAGCACCAAAGCTCCTAAAAACGGTGCTTTGGAAAATGAAATGGCATAAACTCCTGCAAACGTTACGAATTTGCCCCTCTCTTAAAATCTCTTCAGTTCAGCGAGCAGAGCAATGATAACATATCAAAATAGAGCTGTTATATGTAAATTTGGCATTTAAAAACTCTATATTGACATGTTATAAAAGCATAGTATCATGAACGTGAAGGATGGTGACAACTATGAAAATTGAGGCATTCAGCAGCAATCTGGCAACGCTGCAAGAACTCGGGAAAAGGCTGAAGGCTCAGCGCATTGCGGGCAATGTAACCCGAGAGGCGTTAGCCAGAAAGAGCGGAGTTTCCCTTAGCACCATTGCCCGCATGGAGGCCGGACAAAGTGTGGCGATCGATGGCTGGCTGTCTGTTCTTCGCGGGCTGAATCTTTTAGTCAATGTGGATATGCTGGTACCGGAGACGCAAATCAGTCCGATAGATGCGATGCAATACGGACACATAAGACAACGCGCATCCAAAAGGAAAGAAACAAAGGAGAGCAACTGGAAGTGGGGAGATGAAGAATGATCGGTGCCCGTGTTTACCTTTGGGGGACGGAGATTGGCGCTGTCACACAGGAGGATGCTTCCTCTCTGCCCCGTTTCCAGTACACCCGCGCCTTTCAGAGGAGCGGGATCGAACCATCTCCCCTGATGATGCCTGTCACAAATCGGATATACGCCTTCCCTGCGAATCAGAATGATGCGTTCCTCGGATTGCCCGGACTGCTGGCGGATTCATTGCCGGATAAGTTTGGAAATCGGCTTATCCAGGCGTATCTCACCAGATTCGGAAGGACGATGCGTGAGCTGTCAGCCGTTGAACGTTTATGCTACACCGGAAGCCGAGGCATGGGGGCTTTGGAATATGTACCTGCGCATGAATTTGTTGCCAACACCAGTGAATCTGTTCAAATCGATGAACTTGTAAAACTGGCCTCTGACATCCTTTCTGAACGAAAAGAACTTTCTATAAACACGAACGAGCATGGGTTAGATCAACTCATGAGGATCGGAACTTCTGCCGGCGGCGCCAGAGCCAAAGCTTTAATCGCATGGAATCCTGTCACCGGAGACATACGTTCCGGACAGATTGATGCGGGTGCCGGATATGAGTATTGGCTGATTAAATTTGACGGGGTCGAAAACAACAGGGACAAAGAAGACTCTGCCGACAAACCTTCATATACCCGTATCGAATACGCCTATTATCTGATGGCGCAGCATGCTCGCATTACTATGAGCAAGTGTCGTCTGCATCGGGATAACGGGCTGTATCATTTCATGACGCAGCGTTTTGATCGCCTGGATGGCGGTAAGAAACGTCATATGCAAACGATTGGGGCTCTCGCGCATTATAATTTCAACGACCCGGCAGCTCACGGCTACGAGGACGCAGCGGAAATCATGCGACGGATTCAAGTCGATCAGGCAGATGTTAATCAATTGTTTTTACGGATGGTGTTCTGTGTATTGTTGCGTAATCAGGATGATCATGTAAAAAATATCTCCTTCCTGATGGATCGCGATGGAACATGGCATTTAGCCCCGGCATACGACATGACGTATTCATATGCGCCTGGCCATCGCTGGATCGGGGCGCATCAGATGACGATTCAGGGCAAGACACGAGATATTACGCTGGAGGATCTGAAGGCTGCCGGAAAAGCAATGAATGTGTCATCCTCCGCAGTTCGCAAAAGTATTGATCTTGTCCGTCACGCCCAGCAGCAATGGGCGGAGTGCGCCGCTGAGGCTGAAGTGCCCGAAACAGAGATCGACAGAATTCAGAACGGATTTATGTACTTGTAACAAAATTTAGAAAAGGCTTCAGCGTTCA
>NZ_JBGVBR010000138.1:0-4145 GCF_045225735.1 Succinimonas sp.
CCCTCGGTACCGGTAATATAGCCGAACATTGTATCTGCGAGATCCCGGATATTTGCCGTATCATTCTGCACATCCCGGATCATGTCCATCACAGATTTCAGACGCACATGGCGCGCAACCTGACAGAAACCCAGAGCGCTCCTCTGGTAGTCAGTATTATGTTCCAGCAGCCAGACCGGGAAGCCGAACACGGGATGCTGCCGGCTTACGTTGTAATCGAAGAGATTCTGATCCTTGGCTCCGGCGTCATCAGCCTTCACGGCAGGGAGGGAGGCATTGAGCTCCTTGATGAGCCAGTCATCCAGGAGTTTCCAGTTTTCATACCTTTCGGCAACGGCCTTATCGTTTACATAGAAGAAGTAATCAGTATAACGATTTGCCTTTATTGGTTTGCCTTCTTTGGTTTTGCCATTATTGGAAATGTTCTTGTTCATAAACAGGAACATGCCGGGACAGGTGTGCTTCTGATCCTCTTTAAGTTTGACGGAAGTTACCTCGTTCCATGTGGTATATCTGCGTTCACCGGGAGATTTCTTCTCCTGTTCAGCTGATAACCCTTTCTTCGGTTCCAGAGCGGCATATAAAAGCGGCATCGGATCGCGGTCGCTGAGGCCATGCTTTCTGGCGAGAGCCCGGTGCTTTTCCAGAGCAGTCAAATCCCTGGCTTTGCTGGGGGCTATATCCAGAATGTTCTTTCCCAGGCTGTCAGCACTAACGGAAGCGGTTACCGGCTTGTTGTCGGGGATCGCAACGGCTTCCAGATACTGCCAGTTGCCCGGAACCCGGGGATCCGGCCGTACGAATATCGGGGTCAGCTTGTAGTCGGCGTTTTCGGACTTCACCTCGCCGATGGAAAGCCTGATGGCATGCCGGAGATCTCGGACGCACTGCATTTTGCCGAAGCCGACAATTTCCAGGGCGTTTCTGAGCATGCCCTTGATGGACGAACCCGGAATCACCTGTCTGCCGCTCCCGTCGTGCTCCCAGAGGAGAGTTTTTACAGACTCGCCTTTTTCATTTTTTTTGGTGGCGGTGTCATGACCTACGCAAAGGGGAGAGTAGTTCACAAGCTCATAGTCAATGCGACCGGAAATACCGTCCCGGAAGGGCACGTCATGAGTGACGTCCTCAGCCCAATCCGGAGAGAAAACCCAGGATGAAACAGGAACGAAGTCATAGGGGGTAACGATTTTGGTGTGATTATCCATTTATTGCCTCCGCGGAAAATCCGGCAAACTGCTGTACGAAGGGGGTGATCTTTCCCATCTCTCCCGGACGGTACCAGATGGTGTAAACCGCATTTCCGGGAACGGCTTTCTCATTTTTCCGGGCGGCGATGTCCTGTCTTACCCGGAGGGAAATGGTGTTGCGGGGGAGAGCTTCGCCCTCAGCGCCGTCTATGACATAGAAGGTTACCAGAATAAGATTTCCGGCTGCTCTTTTAACCCGGGCGGAGATCTTAAGACTTTCCGCATAGAATTCCGCTTCCAGTACTTTGGCAGCGGTGTCCTTATCCTCAAGAGTTTGGAGAGCAACTCCTGTCCGGATCTCATCTGTCAGCATCACCCAGGACTGGATGTCGGCGGCAGCGCCGAGCTTTTCCTCAAGAGTTCCGGCAAGTTCATCAGAAGAGGTAATCTGTCTGGTGTCAATTTTGAGATTGCCGACGCTGAAATTAACCGGGGCCGCGTTTTTTCTGCCGTCCCGGCTCCCCAGAAGCCGGTTCACGCCGGCCGTAAGTTCATTTAAATCTGCTGTTGTCATTATTAACCTGCCTTAATTCTCTTTAACTTCGCTGAATACGGCGGTGTCCCGGCCGGAACCGGCGCAGATATTGAGGAAGCCGTTCTTGAGATCATAAAGAGTGTCCTGAAATGCCTGCATGATTTCCGCATCATCGGGAAGCTCGGAGCCCCGGGAAGGATTCATGGAAATATGCACCGCAAAACTCGGGTTAATTAGCCGCATCTGACCGAACAAAGCCGAGGGCATGACTCCTGCGGTGAAGCGATCCAGCTTGTTATGCATGCGGTTCAGCCAGTAATCCGCGCTGATCACGGCATCCTGCACCCGGAGGGATCCTGCTCTCATATTGTCGTGATTGACGGGATCGTTTCTTCCGAAGAGGGTGTAGTAGGGCTCCAGCTCCTTGGGAGGTTCCCGGTTATCCAGAAGATCCCGGATAAGATCCCGGGGGGTGCGTTCGCCGGAGATTTTGGTGTCAGTGAACCAGCCTTTTCTTCTCAGGAAGTGATACATGGTGCGGTGAGCCAGAACGCCCTTGATGGTGCTGCCGGGGATAATGAACTCCTTAATCTCCTTATCGAATTTGCTGCCTTTCCAGGTGATTCTGGAGTCGGTAAAGCAGGGCTGGATATTTCTCTTGCCGCTGTCGTTTTCATTAGGCATGAGATTTATAGGGTTCCCGTCGGGGCCGCAGGCTGAAATCGTCGCTGAAATGGCGCCGGGGATGCCGGTGCCGAGACGCATGGATCCCCGGGAGCTCAGGGTGAACTTCCAGACTTTGAGGCCGGTGTCATCAGCGGACGGAATAACGGGCGCGGCGGCTGCCTCGTCAATTTTTACCGTGCGGTTGATAACAAAGGCCCGGATCTTTTTGGCTGCCTCTTCGGGATTGTCGACGTAATCATCAAGACGGATCTCCTCCAGATCCACGCCTATTACCTTGAAGGAGCCCAGACCGTTGGCGGTTTTGGATCCCAGGGCAAAGGTGCGGGATCCGATGATCTTAAGCACTTTCCGGTAGTCTTCGACATCCTTATCGGAATCCAGCTCGAACTTCAGGTCAAAGGCAAACCGAAGCCCCTTAGGCAGGGTTTTTGCGGTGAACAGGGCAGCCCTGTGGTTGGCCTTTTTCTCATTAAGCCGGCAGCAGGTTCTTTCAAAGCGGCCGCTGTTATTGATATTTACCAGACTGTAAACGGGATCCCGGCTGTCCGGCTCCGTCAGCATGCGAAGCTGTCCCTTGCTGTCCAGAGTCCCCGGAAGACAGGACTTGCTGTCCAGAAGAAGACCATCGGTGACAATGATCCGGGAGGCCATGCGTTCCTGGGTTTTTTGATCGCCCTTGAAGCCGAACCAGTGTTCAAACTGGATGGGATTTACCCCTTTGGCAATATTCATGACCGTATGTCTCCAGACGCCGGCAATGGCGGTGGCGGGAATGCGGGGCAGGCCGTTCCAGTCCCGGACAATGGCATTCTGCCCCAGGGTTTCGCGGTTACCTGAATAGATGGCCAGCGGAGAAATAGTTTCCACGGCCACTCTGGTTAAAACAACAGTGCTCATTTATCATTCCTCCCTGTGCGATCCAGGAATTCGCCGGTGTCTTCCCTGAGACCCACCAGCTTTGACATGTCGTAGTTCTTAAGGACTTCCAGAGCCTTCCGGAGAGCTCCGAGAGGCTTGTTTTTGATAAGCCCTTCAAATTCCGCGGCGAAGGTGGTGTTGGTTTTTCCGGCAAAGGTGAAATGCGTATCCCAGCCGGTGCGGGCGGCTTCGCGCTGGTTTTCATCACGGAGCTTGGCAGAGATTTTTTTGAAGATGGCGGAGCTGTCATCCAGCATAACGCCGCTGGCATCGGAGCATCTGATAACCATGTCTCTGATAACAGACCACTGACTGAGAGACGGACCGTACCTGCCGGGATCCGTAACCGTCTGACCGTATTGGTCGGTGTCAAAGGAATTGCTGTATGCCCGGGAAGCCGTGTAGATGCTGACAATGCCCTTCATGATTGCCTGACCTTCATCGTCGTACTTCAGGAATTCGGCTCCCTGAGACTTACACCGTTCGGCGAACTTGACGAGATAATCGTAATCCTTAAGACAGGACTTATCCGGATCAGCTTTAAGGAGAGTCAAAGGGAGATCCGGGAAGAGGGCGTTGTCAGATCCCGGCTTAATCCGCTCCTCGCTCAGAAATGCCGGATTAACCAGCACTCGTCCCAGTCCCTGATGACGGGAGAGTCCGATACCCCGGAGGCTCAGCTCCTGAAGCTGTTTCGTATCAAGCGGTTTTTTAAGAGTGAAACTGATAATGCTTCCTCTTTTAATGACCATCTTTTCAGAGTCGTGGCCGTTTCTCTTTCGGTTGAAGAGTCTGATAACGCCGGTTCTGATTTA
>NZ_JBGVBR010000139.1:0-7765 GCF_045225735.1 Succinimonas sp.
TGAGTGGTGGTCGCTATAGGGATCGAACCTATGACCTCCTCCTTGTAAGGGAGATGCTCTCCCAATTGAGCTAAGCGACCACTGGGAAACCTGTTCTGGTGGGTCCTTACGGGTTCGAACCGTAGACCAATTGATTAAGAGTCAACTGCTCTACCAACTGAGCTAAGGACCCGGAACAGTGCATCGCGTTTCGCGATGAGTGCATGATACGGTTTTTTAGGAATTATGCAAGAGATTTTTGAAAAAAAATGAACTTTTTTCGCTGAGAACGCTTTCATGACGGGCTTCGCCGCTATGACATCCGGATCTCCCGGCTTTATCAGACGTTTTCGGGAACGAAGACCGGGGGGAATACCGCAGTTTTGCTCTTGATCCCCGTAAGATACCGGCAAAACGCCGCCAGAATACCGGAACTGGACAAGGAGGATTACGGACGCTGCAAAAGCAAAAACGCTCTCTTTCTGAAAACTAAAATCACGGGGAAGAATGGAGAATAAAGACTAAGTGGTGGGTCCTTACGGGTTCGAACCGTAGACCAATTGATTAAGAGTCAACTGCTCTACCAACTGAGCTAAGGACCCATTACAGAAGGGCTGTTCCTGAGAACAGTGCGCATTATATTCCTTTTTTCGGCGCTGGCAACACTTTTTTGTATTTTTTTGATTTTATGCCATCGTTCATCTGACGGACGGGAATGGGGTTATCCTTTGCCGCTCCTCCGGGAGGATTTCTCCCCGGTTATTATCCGGCTTTGGAACCTCCGGTTTTTGTTTGAATCTAAGCTGATGCTGTGGTAATTTTTCAGGAGCGGCTTTCTGTCCGGGACGATGTCCGGACAGGATTGGCCGGATCCTGCCAAAAGCCCGTGTTTCACGGACAACATTTTTCTGCGAGGCTAAATAAATGAAGCGCTTACTCAGAACCTGCGGCATCGCGGCCGCTGTAATCTCTCTGACTCCCTTTCTTCAGGCCTGCGGCGAATACGGCGCCGTGGACTGCTCCAGTCAGAAGACCTATGACCGCAGTCTGGCTGATGTGCTCGGTCAGATCGATGACCGGTATCCGGGACAGTCCCGGCAGGTGCGGCAGTATCTTCATGAGAAGTCAAAAGACGCTTCCATGGTTCAGGAGGTCTGCAATATGGACGCCGAGCATCTGGCCGCTCTGGTGGAAAAGCGCAATGCCAAGGGAACCATGGAGCAGATTGCGGACAGCGTCTCCAGCAGCCTTGACGAAGCCGGAAAAGCCGTAAAGGACTTTTTCAGCGATGATGACGATGATGCTGCCGGAAAGGAGCAGCAGAAGCCCGCCAAGCCGAATACCGCTTCCGGCGCTCCCAAAAGCGAAATCGGCAAGGAAGGCATCAAGACCTATACCGTGCCCCGGGTTGACTGCCGCTACGGCGACTTTTATCAGAAGAGCCTGGATGCCATCTTCCGGGATCTGGGAGCCCGTTCTCCCAGCGCTTCTCTGGAGGTGAAGAAGCGTCTTAAGGCCAGAAATATGGAATCCGGCCGGGGGAACGCCATGGATCAGGAGCTCTGCGATAAGACCACCCGCGAATTCACGGCATTCCTGGCCCCGGATCTGGTAAACGGCATTGACTGGAGCTACAAAACCGATTCCGAGGTGTTCCGGGATTCCTGGACCAAGGCCGGAGAGGATCTGGAAAATGCCCTCAATGAGGCCGGAAAGTCCATTGACAATGCTCTGACCGAAGCCGGCGATGCTCTGGAATCCGGCTGGAACAGCATGCGGGACGGAGTTGACAGCTACTTCGAGCAGAGAAGGGCGGACAAGGAAAAGGCCAAAAAGGAAGAGGAAGCCGGCAAAAAAGAGGATCAGAAGCGGTAATTCGCAATAAAGGCGGCAGGAACAGACGGAAATGGCAATAATCATGGGAATTGATCCCGGCTCCCGGATCACGGGCTTCGGCGTCATTGAGTCCGTGGGCGGGGATCTTAAATACCTGGACTCGGGATGCATCAGAATGGAAAGCGAGCAGCTGTCTCTCAGGCTCGGTCAGATCTATGAGGGCATCACCGGAGTTATTGCCGAGTGGCATCCCGATTATGTGGCGGTGGAGGAGGTCTTTATGTCCAACAATGCCGCCAGCGCCCTGAAGCTGGGACAGGCCCGGGGCGCCGCCGTGGTGGCGGCGGTAAACGCCGGCATTCCCGTTTACGAATACACCGCAAGACAGATAAAGAAGTCGGTGGTGGGTTACGGCAATGCCGAGAAGTTTCAGGTGCAGGAAATGGTGGTGCGCACGCTGCGTCTGAACGGCTGTCCCCAGGCTGATGCCGCCGATGCTCTCGCGGGAGCCATCTGTCATGCCAGCACGGTGGGCACTCTTATCGGACTTTCCATCGGAGGCTGCTCCAATACCAAGGGCAATGCCCGGGGGAGAGTGTACTGATCTTGCAGGAAGAAATTTTTTCTGCTAGAATTTGCGCGTTTTGTTACCCCGGCTGAGTTAGTGATCGGCCGCGGGCGTACTTGAATCAGCTTTTTAATGAGGTTTATAAAATGTCACTAAGCACTGAAGCCAAGGCCAAGATCGTAGCCGAATACGCACGTTCCAAGGATGATACCGGTTCACCTGAAGTTCAGGTTGCTCTTCTTACCGCTCAGATTAATCATCTGCAGGGCCATTTCGCTGTTCACAAGAAGGATTTCCACAGCCGCCGCGGCATGCTCCGCATGGTTGCCGAGCGTCGCAGCCTTCTTTCCTACCTGAAGAAAAAGGACGAGAATCGTTATACTGAGCTTTGCAAGAAGCTTGGTCTGCGCGGCTAAGAAATTTTTTTAAGATCCGCACAAAGGGAGCCAGAGAGCTCCCTTTTTTTGTTGCTGATAATTCTGGTTAAAACTATACTATGGCGGACGTAAAAAACGTGAATTTGCAAACATTAAGGTAATCAGAGTGAACCCTATAGTAAAACAGTTTAAGTACGGTCGCCATACCATTACCCTGGAAACAGGGGCTATGGGCCGTCAGGCAGATGCTGCTGTTATGGCAAGCATGGATGATACTTCAGTATTTGTTACAGTAGTAGGCAAAAAGGAAAAGGATCCTGCCAAGGATGATCAGGACTTTTTCCCGCTTACCGTTGACTACCAGGAACGCTCCTACGCAGCAGGACGCATTCCCGGCGGTTATTTCAAGCGCGAAGGCCGTCCGTCCGAAGGAGAAACTCTCATTGCCCGTCTTATTGACAGACCCATCCGTCCGCTTTTCCCGGAGGGCTTCACCAACGAGGTTCAGGTTATTGTCACCGTAGTATCCGCCAATCCGGAAATTCCCACTGACATCATCTCTCTTATCGGCACCGGCGCTGCTCTGCAGATCTCCGGCATTCCGTTCAGAGGCCCGGTGGGAGCTGCCCGGGTAGGCTTTATCAATGGTCAGTATGTGCTGAATCCCCTGAAGTCCGAGATGCCCGAAAGCAAGCTCGACCTGGTAGTTGCAGGCACCAAGCCGGCCGTGCTTATGGTGGAATCCGAGGCTGACATTCTTCCTGAGGATACCATGCTGGGCGCTGTAATGTACGGACATGAGCAGATGCAGACCGCCATTGATGCCATTGTGGAGTTTGCCGCCGAGGTTAACAAGCAGCCCTGGGACTGGCAGCCTCCTCAGGTTGACGAGGGTCTTAAGAACAGAATCGGCGAGCTGGCCGGCGCCGCTTTGGGCGATGCCTACCGCATTACCGACAAGCTGGAACGCCAGAACAAGGTGCAGGAGATCCGCGAGACTACCCTGGCCGCTCTGGAAACCGAGGCTCAGGAAAGAGGCGAGGAGCTTAACAAGTCCCGCGCCGGACAGTATTTCCACTCTCTGGAAAAGAGCATTGTCCGCGAGAGAGTTCTTAACGGCGAACCTCGTATCGACGGCCGCAACACCAAGATGGTGCGTCCTCTGACCGTGGGCACCGGACTTCTGCCTCGGGTGCACGGTTCCGCTCTCTTTACCCGCGGCGAGACTCAGGCCATGGTTACCTGTACTCTGGCCAGCGAGAGAGATGCTCAGATTATCGATGAGCTCTGCGGCGAAAGAACCGACAGATTCCTGCTGCACTACAATTTCCCTCCCTACTGCGTGGGCGAAACCGGCCGCATCGGTTCTCCGAAGCGCCGTGAAATCGGCCACGGCCGTCTGGCAAAGCGCGGTCTTTCCGCTGTGCTCCCGGATCCGGAGAGCTTCCCTTACACCATTCGGGTGGTTTCGGAAATCACCGAGTCCAACGGCTCCAGCTCCATGGCTTCAGTCTGCGGCGGTTCCCTGGCTCTCTTTGATGCCGGCGTGCCCTGCAAGGCTGCCGTAGCCGGCATTGCCATGGGCCTCGTAAAGGAAGGCGACAGATTCCAGGTGCTGACCGATATCCTGGGTGACGAGGATCATCTGGGCGATATGGACTTCAAGGTAGCAGGCACCAGCGACGGTGTTACCGCTCTCCAGATGGACATCAAGATCGAAGGCATTACCCGCGAAATCATGCAGATTGCTCTCAAGCAGGCTCATGAGGCCAGAATGCACGTGCTTTCGGTAATGAATCAGGCCATTCCGGCACCCCGCGCCGAGATCTCTCAGTTCGCTCCCCGCATTACCACCATTACCATTAACCCTGACAAGATCAAGGATGTTATCGGCAAGGGCGGTTCCGTAATCCGGGCTCTCACCGAGGAAACCGGCACCGAAATCAACATTACCGATGACGGTGTGGTTAAGATCGCCGCCGCTGACGGCATCCGCGCCAAGGAAGCAGTGCGCCGCATCAAGGAGATCACCGCCGAGGTGGAAATCGGAGCCGTTTATCATGGCACCGTAACCAAGGTGGCTGAGTTCGGCGCCTTCGTTAACATTCTCCCCAACAAGGACGGTCTGGTGCACATCTCTCAGATTGCCTGGGAAAGAATCGAGGATATTAACAACTACATCCAGGTCGGGCAGCAGGTTGACGTGAAGGTGCTGGCTCTGGACAGACAGGGCAGAATCAAGCTCTCCATCAAGGAACTGATCCCGCCTCCTGAAGCTCCGGCAGAGGCTGAGGCTCCCGCAGCTCCGCTTCCCGGCGATGATGAAATCAATGCCATGATAAACGAGGATGACGGCGCCGAAGCTGCCGCTCCGGCTGAAGCAGAGGCTGCTCCGGCAGAACCTGCTCCTGAAGCCTCGGCTCAGGAACCTCAGGCAGAAGCTGAAGCCCCCGCTCCGGAGGCTCCTCAGGAAGAGCCCGCAGCTCCGGCTCAGGAAGACGGCGAACCGGTGTTCGAGCCCGCTCCGCAGCCTGAAGCCGCCCCCGCTGAGAATCAGGAACAGCAGGATAAGCAGGAAAACTAATCCCGGATTGTTCCTTAAGTCTTAAGTGATGAGAAGCCCGTTTCGGTCAGCCGAAGCGGGTTTTTACGTTAAAGCCTTGCAGAATAACGCTCGCCCCTGCTGAACCGGATTTTGCCGGAAAAGCTTCCGGCCCGCGGCGCCTCATTGAAGATTTTTGCCTTTTATGGCAAATTTCTTCATTTGCGGTATTTGCATATAAGCCAGGGGCAAATACGGAGCAGAGACGGGGAGCAGTCAAATTCAGCATGGCAGCGAGCGTTCCGCGGGTTTCCTCAAGATTCAGGCCGACTTAAACATAAGGTTGCCAATAGCTATGAAAAGATCTATCAGCTGAGATTCGGAGAGTCTAACAGATCTTTTCCCGGTTTAATCCGGTGTTTCCTTTGGCTCCAGCGGGTTCAGGTACGCCGGACATGTCCGCAGATCCTTGCATTTGTTTATTTGAAATTCTCTCCGTTCACGCGTGTCCCGGAGAATTGCTGCGGTAATCCCCGGCTTTTTCTGAGAAACAGTCCTTACATCACATCATCGGGACAGAAGGTCCCTCGGCGTCAGAAAAAACACGTCCCCTCCCAAAAAGCGAGCAGGGGAAGTTTTCTAAAAAGGATCCTCGTTCATCTTGTCTGCTGATCTTGCTTACCCCTTTTTAGCTAGAGGGCAGGCTATCACTTTGCCGCTTTCAGTATCGGTAATTGTGATCCCGTCCTTATTGTGCTCAAAGAGAAACGGAGTTTTTTCGCCGGTTTCAGATTTGATGAGTCTGCCGTCTTTGACACAGAAGTCACTGTCTTCTGGGAATTTGCCGCCCTTGATTTTGACTACAAGATCCTCGTCTTCGGTTTCCAGACGAATGGACAGTTCTCCTTTCTGCGGGTTGAATCTGAATTTGTAGTCTCCGATATAATAATCGTAATAGGCATTGCGCAGCAGTTCCTTGGAGGTGTTCCAGGGAGCTTTCTCCTTGATATTTTCCGGGATGTCCGCAGAGACTTCTGTATCGTTGTTACCTGCGAGCAGCCTTCTGCTTATCCCGGTCATGGGGTTACTCAGGATGTCGTCCTTGCTGTCGCTGAGAGGGAGACCTGAGAGAGACTGCTTGCTTTGCTTATTATTGCCTTCTATGATTGCCGAACCGGCACCGGGTTTATCAGTAAATAATCCGCCGGTCTTATTATCGTGTTTATCATCATGATCCCTGACATGTTCCGGTTTTTTGCGGCGGTTATTAGCAGGCTTCTTATCAGGCGGCAAAAGAAGGATGTCTCTGAAAATTCCTTTCCAGTTATCGAATTTAGGGTAATTTTCCCGTTCTTCTTCTATGTTAAATTTTATCCCAAAGGTACCGATCTTTTCCTTGGCTAATGCCATTAATTCCTTGTATTTTACCTCATTGGCTCTAACGCTATTTAGCTCCATTTCTGCCTGTTTCATTATATTAGCTATCCAGCGAGTTCTGATTATTGTTTGCGTGTCTTTGTCTGCAGCCTGATTTTTATTAGCCCATTCGTAAAACAATTGCGCATGCACACAAGAATTAAGGTCTTTTTCCAGATACGTCCCTAATTCAAACAAAATAATACTATTCCATTTTGCCTGTTTAAATATTCCGAATTTTCTATCTAAAAAGCTTGGAAAATATGAATCGTTAGAAGTGTTTATGAATATTTCTTCATCAGGTGTGTTCTGTGTTGTCAGCCATTTTATCCTTTTGATAAAATCATCAGATTTTATTTTTTGAACTGTTTTAAGTATTGCCGCTATGGCGTTCAGCCGGGGATCTTTGTATTCACTGGTAAGAGGCGCATCATTAATGCTGCCCCAGCGGTAGCTGAACAGCGTCTCAATACAGTCTGCCGCATAAGAAATTTTCTTTTCCCTGGCTATTCCGGCATATTTTCTTGCTTCAGTTATATTTCTGGCATTTGTCCAGAAGTAAACCAGACTCTCTGTGATTTCATCCTTATTACCGTATGACAGGCAGGCTTCCGAGACAATTTTCTGCTGATCGGCGGTAAGTGTGACGTCCTTCCTGCAGCTGCGTTTGTCCTCGACAACGTGCCGCATCCACGAAGGATCCTCTGTGTGCTCGCGGAAAACCAGATTGTCCGGAAAAGGAACCAATTTGCATTTGCATTTGTAATATTCTTTAGGACGATCCTTCAGTTTTTCCAAAATGTTGGCAGCCTTTTGATATTCTCCCGCCTTGTACGCTATCAGTCCCAGAGTTTTTTTGTCAATTTCAATATAATACTGCTGCGCCAAAGTTTCTGCAAACTGCAGAATCAGATTTACATCATTTTTATAAAGTTCTTTCGCTGTATTAACATTTTTAATGATTAAGTTTAAAACATTTCTGTAGACATCAAGATTATATTCTTCGCATTTTTGAATTGGGTTTGTTTCAAATTCCTTTGTTAAGTA
>NZ_JBGVBR010000140.1:0-2031 GCF_045225735.1 Succinimonas sp.
TTGGTCACAAAAGTTGAAACCAATGAAGACCTGACACATTATCTGCCTGACAAATCAGCAATGAAGCAGGGAATAGACATTATGTCAGACGAGTTTCCCGAAGCACAGACAAGCCAGACAATCCGCGTAATGTTTAACCACCTGAAACCGGAGGAAAAAGAAGGCATTCGCGCAAGGCTGCAAAGTATCCCGTATGTGACGGGCGTTGCCTGGCAGGCGGATCATACGGATTATAACCGGGACAGCCGCACGCTGTATGTCGTCAGCACGGACGCAGGTTATAAATCTGCGGAAATGAAAGCCATCAAGAAAGCGCTTAATCAGGCTTTTCAAGGTTATGAAATGGCCTGGCATGACGATGATGTCGGAATTCCCGAAGTACCGGCATGGATTCTGCTCAGCGGGGTTGCTGCCATTCTTCTGATTCTGCTTGTCATGTGCGGATCGTGGATTGAACCTTTTCTCTTCCTTGTTGGTATCGGATTTGCGGTGATTATCAATCAGGGAACCAATATCTTTCAGGGGAGCGTTTCCACTGTTACCGCTTCGATGTCAGCGATCCTGCAGCTGGTACTTTCCATGGATTATTCCATTATCCTGAGCAATCGATTCAAACAGGAAAGAGCAAAAAACAAAGATGTTGCTGCTTCCATGAAGACAGCAGTCATCAATGCCTTTTCATCGATCGTTTCCAGCGGGATGACGACGGTTGCCGGGCTCCTGATGCTCGTGTTTATGAGCTTTAAAATCGGCATGGACCTGGGCCTTGTCCTGGCAAAAGGCGTATTCCTGAGTATGTTCTGTGTTCTGGTGATTATGCCGGGGATCCTGATTTCCTGTGACGGCCTGATCCGGAAAACGACCAAGAAATCGCTCCGGATTCCGACGAAATTCCTTGCGTCATTTTCGAACAAAAAACATGCTGCAATTACGGTTGCGTTTGTGCTTGTGATGGCCGGGGCGCTGTTCCTGCAGCAGCAGACCGAAATCGTATATACAATGCAGCGGGAGGATCCGGTCGCAGATGTTTTTCCCGCCGATAATACAATGGTGCTTGTTTATCAGAATGATGACGAGCCGAATATTCCCAAAATCTGCAGGACACTTGAGGCAGACAGCAATGTGAAATCTGTCGCCTGTTATTATTCAGCGCTTGCCACGCCCTATACGGCGGAAGAAATGGCGTGGAACATGCCTGAAATGCAGGACGGTATAAAACTAAACGGGGATCTCCTTTCCATGATCTATTATCTGCGCTATGCGGAAGATCAGTCCCTGAAAATGACAGCGGAGGAGTTCTTGAACTTCCTTTCCGATCATATTGCCGGGAATGAAATGTTTGAGGCATATATGAGCGGGGATCAGCGGGAAATGCTTTCACAAATCGGAGATTATGCCGGGGTGGTCGGCATGTTTGCCGGGGACGATCCGATGACACCGAAGCAGATGGCGGACATGTTTTCAATTTTTTCGCCTGATATAAATCAAGAATCACTGGAACTGGCATTCCTGTACAAAGCGGGAATTGAAGACGGCGATCCGCAGTGGACAATGACGATGGAGGAACTGTTTAACTTCCTTTACGATACGGTTCAGAATGATCCGCGGTTCTCACCGCTGCTGGGCGAGGACGCAAAAGCTGTACTGGCTGACGCAAAGGAAGAATTAGCTGCCGGGAAAATGCAGTTGGTGGGAGAAACGCATTCCCGAATGATTATCACAACCAAATACCCGGATGAGGATGAGGAAACATTCGGGTTTATTGACAGGCTTTCTTCCGCGTGCGATAAAGCATTCAAAGGGAAATATTATCTTGTCGGCAATTCAGCTATGAATCTCGAGATGTCGCGTTCCTTCGGAAGTGAGTACCTGTTTATTACCATTCTGACGGCTGCAGTAATCTTCCTGATCGTGTCCCTGTCTACCAGATCATTTATGATTCCGCTGATTCTTGTACTGATTGTCCAGACCAGTGTTTTTATCACTGTAGCCAGTATCGGCCTTTTTGGAAACAGCATTTATTTCCTGGCC
>NZ_JBGVBR010000141.1:0-2744 GCF_045225735.1 Succinimonas sp.
TTCGTACTCCGCCTGCCGGCTGCCGTTGGCGGCCGCCTCGCGGTAATAGCGGTAAGCCTCCCGAGGATCCACTCTGGTGCCGATGCCCTCGGCGTGGAACTGTCCCAGAAGCAGCATGGCATCCACCAGATCCGGCTCCGCGGCCAGCGCCTTGCTGGTCAGCCGGAAGCTCTCATCATAATTGGCATTAACGCCCTGTCCCTGCCGGTACATCTCGGCCAGAGCCAGCATCCCCTTGGGAAGACCGCCGTCAGCGGCAATGCGCACGTAGTAGATAGCTTCCTTGAGATTCTTTTCAATGCCGTAAAGCCCGTGGTAGTAGATATCGTAGAGAATGTAGGCCGCCTCGGGATTCATTTTGGTCTGAATCAGGGATTTCAGAGCGGCGATGCCGTTATTCTGCTCGGCGCCCTTGCTGGCGATCTGATAGAGGGATTTGGCAATGATCACATCGGGAGAGTCGTCGCCGCCCCTGATTTTTTTGATGATCTCTCCGGCCTTTTCCAGACTGACGGGAGCGCCCAGTCCCAGAATATAAGCCCGGGCCGCCAGCAGGAGAGCTTCGCGGTTATCAGGCTCCGCCCGGAGGAGCTTTTGCAGAATTTCCACACCCTGAGTATTGACAGCCGGATTCTTGCTGTTAAGGCAGATTCTGGCCAGAGGAATGGCGGCCCGGTTATCGCCGGACTTAAAGGCTGCCTTGTAATATTTCGCCGCTTCATGAACGGAATGCCGGCGGTGATAGTATTCCGCCAGTTTATAGGCCGCCCGGGCTTCGCCGCCCTTGAAGGCCTTTGTCAGAAGCTCTGCCGCCTTCTCGTCCTGCCCCCGGGACATCTCGATTACTCCGTCATAATAGTCAGCCAGAGCCGCCTGCTTCTGTCTGACCTTAGGCAGATACTGAAGGCAGCGGGACTGATCCCCGGACTCGCAGTAAACTCCGGCGAGATGCAGCATGGCATCCTCGGAGCCCGCCTGTGCCGATTCCTCGTATTTTTGCAGGATCTCCTGTTCGGAATAGCCGTTTTCGGCTTTGGCGCTCTCCATGATTCTGGCTTCCTGATAAAGCTCTTTGGCATCCTGACCGCAGCCTGCCATCATGAGCGCCGGCAGCAACAGCGCCAAAGGAACGAGTCTGCACCGTAAATTCTTCATCATTTCCAACTCTCTAACCTACTCTCTGACTTATTATCAGACTTGCTTTTATTCTCTGACTTACTCTGACTCACTAAGTCGCACTTCCTGATTCATGCGGGGAAACGCCCCGCAAACAGAGTCCGCGCGGCCTTCCTGATGCCGGCGGTACCGCCTCGGGCAAAGCAGATCCGGGGATCGCCGCTTATGCCGGAAACGCACTATGTCTTCCGGAAACACATTATATCCGAAAATACCGCCGCTCCGGACAAACCAAAAAAAGAAAAACCGGGGCCGGAACGGCAAAAAACCCGCTCCCGCCCCGGAGGGAGATTGCATTATTAAAAAAGTCCGCCGCCGGATATTATCAGAACAGCTTCAGAGAACGGCCGCCATCCGGACTGCCGCTGAAACCGCCGTTCCGGAGAGCATGCTCCGGAGACCCGTTGCTGACAATAACCTCATCGTAGAACATCACCGGAATTTCCGCCCCGGCCTCCATCTCTGCTCCGCTGGCATCGCGGTACTCCGTATGCCCCCGGCCGTCGGAGCAGGAGGTTCCCTGCAGAGTTCCCCCGGCATCGAAATAGACCGTGCAGCCGTCCGCCAGCGCCCGGGAATGACCGATTTCGGTTCTTTCCGCGTCATAGTAGAAGGTGCCGCCCTGTTTTTCCTTTGCTGTCACCACCAGATTATCGTTGAAATATATCTGCTTGCGTCCCAGAAGATCTGATCTGACCTCGTACGAGGCTGCCGCCGAGCTGCCTGACAGCACCAGTGTCAGCATCAGCAGCGCTTTTCTGATATCAATGTTTTTCATTACGTGTTCAATTTCTATTCGGGCGTTTTTCATCCCTGAAAGCCCTGTTATTATGTCCGGCGTCCCCATGGTAACGGACAGCCGATGCCGTATATGGTAAAGGATTCTGCCGGAAAACAGAAAATGATTTTCTGAAATGATGCCCCATACCACACTTTTTTTATAATCCGGAAAAATCAGGTTCCTTAAGGGCCGTTTTGCATGCCTGAGAAGCCGTATTCCGATGTTTTTTCGGATATCCCGGGAGATTTTTGCGGCTGTCTCCGGATCCCGGCAAATTCCGCCGCCGCCCTGCCGGGGTTCTCTGTTTTGCCGGACGGCGGCAAAAATAACTTGACTTAACAGCGCCGGATTTTTATAAGGTATCTCTGTGAGCGCTTTTCCGGCGCGGACTTTTCAATTGCATTATCAGGCTCAGTCAAGAACACGCCCTATGAGACATCCCCACAAACGCAAGGAACCCGAGGCCACCAGAGTGGTCATTGCCGCCAGATTTCACGGCCGCAGAATAACCGTGGCCTATGATGCCATCCATAAAGTAGCCAATACCTGCGAATGGGATGACATGTTCCATGCCGAATTCAATGCCATTATCGGAGAATGGACGGACTTCTCCCCCTGGGAACACCATATCAATCCCGCCAGTCTGGGAGGCTTTTACCTGATATGCAAAAGAATTCTCAAAGGCGGCATTCTGAACGTCAGCTGGAACGGCAGAGCTCCGGCGGAAATCCGCAGAATGAGAGCATTAGCCCGGGAAGAACAGCAAAAGGGTCGGACTCAGGAAAAC
>NZ_JBGVBR010000142.1:0-7645 GCF_045225735.1 Succinimonas sp.
CAGTACGGCACCGAGGACTTCCAGGCGATCCGGTAATCCCGGAGACACTTTTTGAGAACCCCCATATCGAACTGCGCATTGTGAGCCACCAGAATCCCTGATGAAAACAAGGGCTCAATTTTCTGCCATAATCCCGCAAAGGTCGGGGCCCCGGAAACCGTGCCGGCATCTATTCCGGTGAGACTGGTATTGAACGCATCAAAATGCTGCTCGGGATTGACGTAGGAAAAATAGTCTTGCGTAATCCTGCCGTTCTCCACCACCGAGATCCCGATGGCGCTCATTCTGCTGTTGGAGCGGTTGGGGGTTTCCACGTCAAAGACAATAAATCTGGACATCGCGTGTTTGCTTCCTTGTGAGGTTAAAAAATCCTTGCGGCTGAGCTTTTCCGGCTGACCGCTTTCCGGTATTTCGGGAACCCGGTCTTGCGTCATCCCAGCTTTTCCGCCCATTCGACTTCCCGGAACCCCGCCAGTACCAGATTATCCTTTATCAGGAGAGGCCGCTTTACCAGCATACCGTCAGAAGCCAGGAGAGCAAACTGTTCATCAGCGCTCATTCCCGGAAGCTTGGCGGAAAGCCCCAGCTCCCGGTACTTCATGCCGCTGGTGTTGAAAAACCGTTTCAGCGGAAGTCCGCTCAGGGCCTGATACTTCCTGAGGGCCGCTTCATCAGGATGATCGCTTTGGATATCCCGCAGGGTGTATTTGATGCCATGTTCATCCAGCCACTTAAGTGCCTTCTTGCAGGTCGTACAGCGGCTGTGGCAGTACACATCTATGCTCATAAAAGCTCCGTTTACCTTGAGATCATGAGAAACATTGTAAGACAGTGCCTTTCGAAACACCATAAATTCCGTTTTTCAGGGAATCCAAATGCCAACCCCGGCACATGCGCTTATCTGTCTGCCCTCCCCATTTCAGTTGCAGCATCCCCTCCTTCCAGGGCCTTCTCCGGGATTTTCCGCCTCAGGGCAGGAATTCCCTCAGGCCGGGAGCTTAATTCTCAAAGCCGGACGCACCCCGCCGATACTGCCGGTATAAGCGCCGTCATCAATCAGCCCCTCATCTGCCACCGTGGCTCCCAGCATGGCGGATGCCCCGGGAGAACGGAGCCACCACCAGACACCTCCGTATCCATCCTCGAGTCTGCAGGTACGCTGACTGACAAAAGGAGCGGCCTTGCACAGCCTGGAGCTCAAACTTTCAAAATACCGCTCCGTCTCCGCGCGGCTCAAAAGAAACACCCGGTCAAGGGTAGCGGGACAGAACTCCCGATCCTTGGGATACTCCACACCGGCGGTGTCCGCCTCCGGATCCCAGCGGGGCTGCTCTTTATTGTCAAGGCGGGATACCTTGATGAGCTTCCGCTCCTCCGGTGAGAAGGATTCCTCCAGAAATACTCCGTTGAGCCAGCCCCGGAGCTCGCAGTCCTTCCAGTTAACCATGCCGCCCTGATGAAGCCTCCGAAAAGCCAAGGCATACCGGGCAACCAGAAGAACCTCTTTTCCGCCGGGAACATCTGAGGCAGGGGCACCGGAATTATCTTCAGGACAGCCATCAGACACCTCAAGCACCAGCCACTCCAGAGGAATTCCGGCATTTTCCGCCGGATTGCGGTAGAAGCCGAAGCTGACAATGTCCCCCTTCCTGAGAGCAGATGCTTCCAAAACCGGAGTAACGGTATTTGCGTTTTTGGACATATTAGTCTCCTGAATCTTAAAAATGAACATGAGCGAAATGGTTAAATACTGAAGCTTAACAAAGCCGCATAAGCACCCTGCTTGCGACACCGGAACCGCTGGGGTCTTTAACTGAAAAGGCGGAGGTTTCGGGATTGCAGGAAAACCAAATCTCCGTCTTCACAAGGGACTTATCATGTTTCCTTAATGCGCAACGCCGGCCTTACGCCGCAGGAGTTACCGACATAATTGCCCCGGCAGATATCCCCCTCATATCCCACACTCGCAGCAAGAAGGTCAGCATCAGTGGGAGAACGCAGCCACCACCAGAAATAGGGGGCGGTTTTCTTGTGGGGAAGATTGTCGCCTCTGAGAGCCCAGGGAGTGGCTCCGCAAAGCCGGTCTTCCTTGGCAGGAAAATACTTCTTAACTTCGGCAATGCTCAGGCAGAATACCCTGTCTTCCGTGTCCGGACAGAATTGCCGCCCCTCGGGCCATTGGCAGACCTCGCCGGCATGGGAAACGTAACCGGGGCAGGCCTCATCATGAAGATGAGATACGGCAATCATCTCCAGTTCCGCGGCGCTGAAGGCCATGCTTGCAAAATTTCCGTTAAGGATCTCACGAAGCTCGCTTATCGCCCAGTTCGTGGATCCCCCCACATGAAACCGCCGGAAAAACAGCACCTTGCAGCTCAGCAGAAGAGCCTCCCGGCCTCCGGAAGCAGTTTCATGAGAATCCGTAACATCCAGCGCCAGCCACTCCAGAGGAGTTTTTACTTTCAGGATCTCCTGTCTGAAGAGGCCGAACTTAACCGTATCCCCCGGCTTGAGATTATCCCAGAAGCCCGCGCTGTGAACGTCCCTGATAATATCCGGCATATCCGCCTCCTTTTCTAAACATATGATTATTATACCTGCTCTCACATAATCACGCAAGTAAAAATATATTCTTTGTAAAAATTTTTAGAAAAATATGCTCAATACCAGTAAAAACTAGAAAAATGATAGCGGCAGAGAATGCCTGATTGAAAAAAACAGCATGAAAGGGAGAGCTTCAGTGGGAACCGCATGGTTCCGAAGATGAGCCGGAAAGGGCATCCCGGCCCGGAGGGATCATCTCAGAGATGCAAAAGCAGCTCTCTCCCGGTGTCTGATTTCAGGAGAGGCGGCGATACATAGACGAAAAGCTTAAATCGCAGAGAGCGCTATCTCGTTTTCATGCGGCGGAAACTGCCCTTGCCCACCCGGACAGCGGGACGCACAAAGACATCCTTGCTGAACACGTTGCTGCCCTGCGCTGCCACCTGACCGTTAAAGGATACGGTAAGAGCGCTGTAGCCCTTGCTGCCGCGGTTCCGGAGCCACCAGGAGCCGTAGCGATCCTTGCCGCCGCTGCCCAGGCGGTTCCGGGCATAATCGGTAACCTCGCAGAGCAGCATCTCCGGAGTGTTAAGATATCTGGCAGTCTCCTCGCTGCTGAGCAGGAACACCCGATCCCGGGAAAACTTCCCGCTGGCGCCCTTATTAGCCGCGCCTATGGCCCCTTCCTCCGGAATCATGCTGGTTTCCAGAGCATCTCTTTCCGCTGCGGTAAAGGCGGTCATCAGGAAATCATGATTAAGCCATTTGTTAATGTTGCTGGTGCCCCAGGAGGTATCGGAGTACTGATCATGATACGGCCGGAGATCCAGACATTTGCGGGATATGAGAAGCAGGGTGTTCCCTTCGGAAGAGAACTGATACCATTCCACCTTCGTGAGAGCCCCGCCCCCGCTCTGAGGATAGCGGCCAAAGGAAACAACCTCCTGATCCGCAGTCTTGCGAACGGCTTTCGTGTCTTCCTGCGGCGCGGCTGCCTGAGCGGCCTTTTCCGGCGGCCTTTCCGCCACGCCGGCATGCTCCAGGGTAAAGTTCACCAGAAAGACAATCAGGCTCAGAATAACGAAATACTTAACGGCCGGAAGCAGCATGCCGCCGAAGGGCTTCCGGTAGTCCGGGGGATATTCTCCGTCCGGATAGTAGATCTCATTTACCAGGGTTTCGTGCTTTCTCCGGGCGATCTCCTCGTCCGAGACCTGATAGGTAACCCCGTTAATAGTCACCGGTTTCCGGTGTCCCTTGTTCATGATGCGGTTCTGAATGTCGGCAATGAATCTCCTGGGGGCAAAGCCCTGACTCAGGGCATCCGACAGCCGGAAATACGAGGAGGTATGCCAGACCTCCCGATCCGCCTCATAGAGACCAAGACCGTAGCAGGTGAAGATCTTCCGGATCTCGTAATACCGGCGTTTCCTGAGGAGGCTGTCCACGAAATGATTGAAATGGGTGCCGTTACGGAAACGGTATTCCCCGTCCCCGAACACTGCCGCCGTGATACTGCTGAGCCGGGCCTCCAGCAGCTGGCGGGTTTCCGTTTCCGGAAAGGCGGCGCAGAGAAACAAAAGACTGTGCTTGTGGCGGCGGAGAAAATCCTGATACTCCTCCCGGCTGCGCTTCTGCAGCACCGCCATGGCTTCCTCAAAATCTCTCGGGGTGAGATAAACGCTGGTGCCGAGACGGAATTTTCGGACCGCGGAAAGACGGTAGCCCAGGTAAAGCACCTGCCAGACCCCGTTTTTAAGCCAGGGCTCGGCATTCAGAAAGGGATCCTCCGGCTGGAAGGAATTACCGGGAGTTTCGGAAATGTAGATCCGGGCCTCCCGGAGCCGGGCCACCAGATCGCCATTGCCCTCGGCAAATTCCGCATAGGAGATAAGAACGCCGTTAAAAAGAAGTTTGAGAGCAGATTCCAGATACTCCGTGTCCGGAGTCAGCATGGAGGTCTCCTGAATAAGGGAGACCCCGAAATCATCGCAGCTTTCAAAAACCCGGCCGGCGCAGTAAAAACGGCGCTCCCCGCCGGGAAAGGCAAAGCCTGAAATCAGAGCCAGAATCCCGGAGCTTAAGCGTTCCCGTTCCGCGGTTTCCCGGAGCCTGGTAACTATATGAAAGCATCTCCGGATATCAGTAATCTTGCGGTCATCGGGGCTTAAAGCAAAGAAGAGCTTCCGGAAATCCTCAAAAACCGGAAGATTCATGTCCCCGTCGCGGGCATAGGCCTCCTGAGCCAGCCGGGAAACATCAGCTGTCAGATCTGCAAGAGAGGTATACTCCCGGCCGTTAAAAACCAATCCGTCCCCCGTTTCCCGGGAGGAAACATCATACATAAAATTTTCTCCGGTAAGACTTAAGAGAACAGGTCTCCCTGAAAACGCCCGCGCTCTCCCTTCCTTCGGGGAGATCCGCGGAAAAACCTTAAGTCCCCGGCCGCTGCCGGGTTACCAATGCAGAATACGACTTTTCCGGAAAAAGGTTAAACACTGCCGCATTTTCGCAGGTAAAACTTTGTAGAAGGTCAATAAAGAGAAATCGGGAGAACAGGGACAGGCGGATTTCCGGAAAACCCGGAACCGGCTATAATGAGTTATCCCGGCGGCCGTCTGAGATCGGCTGCCCGTCCCCAGAGGAGAATAAACATGACGCGCTTTCATGTCGGAGATATTGTCCGGCACTTCAAAAGAGAAAACTCCGCCCCCGGAACCACGGCCTACCTCTACAAGATCCTGGCCTTTGCCGCTCATACCGAGACCGGCGAGGAGCTGGTGATCTACCAGGGGCTCTACCCGCCCTTCAAGGTCTGCGCCCGGCCCCGGGAGATGTTCGAGAGCGAGACGGATCATAAAAAGTACCCCGAGGCCCGCCAGAAATACCGTTTTGAAGCGGCAGCCCCCGAGGATCTTTCCGGAATTCCGGCCCGCTGAACCGGATCCGGGGCGCGGTCAGTTCTCCCGGGACTTCGCGTCTCCTGACACGCCATACCCCAGACGGGCGGCCAGCGCCGGAAGCAGTCCGAAGACGCCGAACACGGTGAAAAAGCTGCCCGTTACCTTGGCAAGACGCACGGGCATAAGTTCCTTCAATGCTCCGTTCAGGCAATAGTATGACAGAAGCGCCAGAATAACCGCCAGCGCAGTCATGATGACTTTCTGCCGCAGGGTGGCGTTTTCAGCCTCGTAGCCCCGGAAATAATGCAGGAAAAACAGGGTAAATGAAGCCCCGAGAAAGAGACCGCTGTTCTTGTAGGAATCCTGCACCAGCTTGGCGGCATCAACCGTTTCGGGATAGGAACGGCACTCAATGAAAACCACGGCGAGAAGGCTCAGTATCACAGAAATCAGGAACAGCATTCCCTTTTTACGGCCCTGAGACTGCTCATTTCCCCGGGAAATCCAGCGGAAGATCTTATGCATGAGCAGCACTATGAAAATGGTGCTTATGAGACCGATAAGCACATCCTGCGGCGTATGCACCCCCAGGTAGTTCCGGGAAAACATCACCAGAAGTATTATAACCGGACAAACCACCCAAAGATAAGGCTTTACGGAGCCGAGCCTGGAGACCAGCCCTCCGAAAAAACCTGTTGCCGTGGTTGAATGGCCGCTGGGAAAGGAAAAACCGGTGGCAGCGACTTTGGCATCCCCTGCCGGAACAATGAGTTCATCCCGCATCCAGGGACGCAGAGCAGAGACTGTGGGCTTAAGAAGACCGTTCAGCATGCTTGAATATCCTAAAACCTGCACCAGAAACAGACCCGTCCGGGTACTGAAGCAGAAATAGACCAATATCAGCAGAAAAATAATAACATGTCCGGTGCCAAGATAAGTAACATACTGAAAAAAACCGGTAAAAATGTCATTGCTGTATTCCCGAAAATTCTGGAGTGCCATGAGATAATCCAGATCCAGATGAAATCCCGGATCCTTGAATACCGTCATGCTGAGGACGGTTACCGCCGCGGTAATAGCGACGGCGGCGATAATGGCAATGTTTTCAAGGCGATGTTTTCCGGTCTCGGCCGGCACGGTATACTGCGGCATAATATCTCTCCTTAAGACAGCTTGCATGGAAGGAACGGCAAAGCCTATCATGAATGGTAAACGCAACACCCGCCGAAAAGATACAGCATTTCCCGGAACGGGATTGTCAGCGGGAACGCGGATTTCCCCCAAACCGGCAAAATCGCCCTGGGTTTGCCGTCCGGGATCCGGCAAAAACCCGTCCCGGATCTCAAAACACAGATCTTTTCCGGGCCTGACTCTCCTTTTCCGGAGAAACTCTTCCCGAAAACCGCCCTTCCGCTATAATCAAAGGTGATCGCTTCTGCGGTCATCTTCATTATTATCGCTGTCAGCTAATCAAACAGCAATCGTCTTTCAAACATGAGGTAACACAGCAATGTCCCTTATCAATAAGCCGGTAATTGATTTTACCGTTCAGGCCTTCCAGGACGGCGAATTCAAGGCCGTTTCCAAAAAGGATATCCTCGGCAAGTGGAGCATTTTCTTCTTTTATCCGGCAGACTTCACCTTCGTCTGCCCCACCGAGCTTGAGGATCTGGCCAACAAGTATGAGGAATTCAAGGCCATCAACTGCGAAATCTACAGCGTTTCCTGCGACTCTCATTTCGTGCACAAGGCCTGGCATGACGCCTCCAAGACCATCAAGAAGATCCACTACCCCATGCTGGCAGATCCCACCGGAACTCTGGCCCGGGGCTTTGAGGTCATGATCGAGGATCAGGGCATGGCCGAACGCGGCAGCTTTATTGTTAATCCCGAAGGCAATATCGTGGCCTACGAGGTGGTAGCCGGCAATATCGGCCGCAATGCCGACGAGCTTTTCAGAAGAGTGCAGGCCTCGCAGTTTGTGGCCGAGCACGGGGATCAGGTATGCCCTGCCAAATGGAAGCCGGGCGCTGAAACTCTGAAGCCCAGCCTGGATCTGGTAGGCCTGATCTAAGGAATCCGGTTTCAAGAACAGTCTTAACGCCGGATGCACCGAGACAAAAAGAGATGAAAAGAGGGGTAATCCCTCTTTTTTTCTGCCGATGTCATCCGGGATCTTTTCGATATCTGATTTCTTA
>NZ_JBGVBR010000143.1:0-2576 GCF_045225735.1 Succinimonas sp.
AAGGAGGAGGGCATGGAACCGCAGGTGGTGATGATGATGCCCCTCTTGGTGGGTCTGGACGGCGTTAAGAAGATGAGTAAGAGCGCCGGAAACTATATCGGCGTTCATGATGCCCCCAATGACATGTTCGGCAAGATCATGAGCATCAGCGATGATCTGATGTGGAACTACTACGATCTCCTGAGCCGGGCCAGCATTGCTGAAATTCAGGGCTTTAAGGACGGCATAAAGAACGGGACGGTAAATCCCCGGGATGTGAAGGTAAGACTGGCCAAGGAGATTATTGCCAGGTTCCATTCCGCCGAGGACGCTGACAAGGCCGAGGCTGATTTTGTGGCGCGGTTCTCCAAGAATGCCATTCCCGATGATGTTCCCGAGGTGTCTCTCAGTCTTAACGGCCGGGAATCCGTGAAGATCGGAGTGTTCCTGAGAGAAGCCGGCCTTGTGGCCTCCTCCTCCGACGGCCTCCGCATGGTGAAGCAGAATGCCGTGAAGCGCGATGGCGCGGTGATTTCCGATCCGGCCTTCCTGGTGGAGCCGGGCACTGCAGTCTGGCAGGTGGGAAAGCGCCATTTTGCGAAGGTGACGCTGTCTTAACGCAGTCTCTTGTTCAATCATCCTTCTCTGTTGCAGTTTAATGCTAACCCCGAGGATGACGAAGAGCATAAAAAGAGGGCAAAACGTTTTGGTTTTGTCCTCTGTGTTTTTCGGGACAGTTTTTTTGAGCTCCTCCTGAAAGCTCCGCTCAGAAAGAGAACTGAAGCGGGATGGCAGCGCAGCCGTCTTTGCTGTAATGCTACTTTTCTTCAGTGCTGTTCTCTTTCTCATCATTCATGATTTTAAGAACATAATGGGTGCTTCTGCCGTTCCCACAACGCTCCAGAATATTGTTTTCCAGAAGATAGTTGATAGCCCTGATTGCGGTATCCTGCGAGCACTTGCAGATTTTGGCCCATTTCCCTGAAGTTAGTTTTCCTTCAAAACCGTCCAGCAGCATGTTAACGATTTTTTTCTGATTATCATCAAGTGCCACACTGTTGTATTTCTGCCAGGCTAGAGCCTTGATTACGGTTTTATCAATAAGCTTTAAGGATTCCTGCAAGGATTCTCCCAGAGTTTTTAAAAACCACAGCAGCCAAGCAGTGATATCCAGATCTCCTCTTCCGGCTCGTTCCAGCATCAAATAATATTCCTTTTTATTCTTGGCAATCTGGCGGGAGATGCTGTAAAAACGGAAGGGGGATTTGTCAGCCCGGGCTAACATAAGCTCAGTTATCGCTCTCGCAACTCTGCCATTCCCGTCTTCGAAGGGATGAATAATTACAAACCACAGATGCGCCAGAGCCGCCCTTATAAGAGGATTTCCGCTGGATCTGGCAATCCATTTCAGAAACTCGTTCATGAGGGACGGAAGCCTTTCCGCATCAGGAGCCTGGAAATGCACCTTATACCTGCCATGCGCTGAGGAAACTACCTGCATGGGGCCCAGTTTATCATCACGTAACGCCCCGGTTTTAATGCGATACCTGCCATTAAAGGCCCCGGGGAAAAATGCTGCCTGCCAGCCGCACAGTCTCTCCAGGGTCAGTTCAGCATCATAATTGCAGCGGGCATCCATCATCATTTCCACAATGCCGTCAACATAACGACTGCTTTTCGTTTGCGGCACAGAGGAAATATCAAACTTACGGGCAACCGATGAGCGCGCTTCCTGATAATTCAGCTGCACTCCTTCAATCATGCTGGAATTAACGATCTCATCCGTCATGCTTTCCAGAACGACCTCCTTCTGAAAAGCAAAGTTCAGAGAATTCATTTTTCCGAGAATGCTGCCCATCAGAAAAGCGATCTCAAAAAGCGGTTTTGCTAACTCGTGTTCGTCCCATCTGAAGTTCGGCCATTCCTGATTGTCGTAGATGTACATAGAGCCCCGCAAAGATCTGAAAGTGCTGTTTCTTAACATGGAATCTCCGCAGTATTTGCGGAGATTAGCAGTAGTTTGCTTCGCAATTTTTGCGGAGATTAACCATGGTATTCTCCGCATAGGCAGAGGAGAATAAATTCAGATCCCAACTGTCACCGCCATAGAGAACGCACCACCATGAAGAGCGCACCACCATGAAAAGGCGCTGTCATTATTGCTTTTATCAGCGTCAATCGAGTTTCGGGATGTTCTTTTCCTGACCTTTATCTTCCCTTGCTTTGCTCCATGTCCTCCGGTTAGCGGCCTTTTTCCGGAATTTCTTGCGTTGCTCTTCAAAAGCAAGCCAGTTTTCTTAAAAGGCCGGGAAAGACGTGCTATATTCAGCAGGCTTATGCGGGATGTTTCCGGTATTCCGGGCTTCCTGTCTGTTCCGGCCCCGTTTTGTTTGCCGCCGGGCTTTAACGTTTTATGACAGCTGGCACTCTTTTTGCTTAATACCTGATGCCGGGAATAATGCGGCGTTATGGAGAGAGTTAGAGTCAAATAACAGACGGAGCAGATTATGAGTAATACAATAGATGCCGGTTCCATCCTGATGAATATGAACAGAATGCGTCTTGAGGCCGGCGGCGCCGAGACCCTCCATAGCCTT